>JBAWVU010000282.1:0-4042 GCA_037147135.1 Chloroflexota bacterium | reverse complement strand
CGCGGCCGGTCAGCCGGATGGTCACGCCCTCCGGCGAGACGTCGCTCACCCGCGACACGCTCGGCGCCTCGATGATCCGCCCGGACCACTGCGGGTCGGCGGCCAGGGCCGCGCCCACGGCGTCGCCGACCTCGATCGCCCGGTCCAGGTCCACCTCGTGGGCGAGGACGATCTCGACCGTGGTGGTCGCCCAGACCCGGCTGAAGTTCGTGGAGACGCCGATCGCGCCGTTGGGGATCGTGTGGACGGCACCGTCGCGGCTCCGGATGACGGTTCGCCGGATGTGGAGCTCCTCCACGCGCCCATCGATGCCGGCGATCCGCACATCGTCACCGCCCGCGTACGTGTTCTCGAAGAAGATGAGCGACCCCCCGATGATGTCGCGGACGTACGGCTGGATCGCGCCCGCGAGCCCCAGGCCGGTGGCGACCACGATGAACAGGGTGATGGAGTTGCCGGCCGTGTCGAACGCGGGGAAGAGGTCCGCGAACGCGAGCATGATCATCGCGTAGATGACGATCCACTTCACGACCCGGAGGAGGGTGGCCTCCACGCGGTCGAGCCGGGCCCGCTGGTCGGCGATCGTCCGGTCGCGGGCGGGCCCGGGGGGCAGCACGACGTCCGCGGCGACCCGCCCGGCCTGGCGGCCGATGAGGCGCCCGATGGCGAAGCGGACCAGCAGGTAGCAGATGAGGCCGAAGACCGCGTACACGACCGCGTACTCGGCGACCACGTCCCAGCCCGGGAACTGCGCCACGAGCTCTTCGATCTGGGGGAAGGCGAAGAACGTGTCGGGCATCTGCTGCACGGTATACCGCCGATGCACGTCTCGTCCCGCCGGCCGCGCCACCGGCACGGGACCGGCCGGCCCCCGGATCGGCTCACGCCGGCCGCGTCACCCGCACGGGACCGACCGGCCCTCGGTTCAGCTCCCGCCGGTCCCCGGGTCGGGGTCGTCGACGCCGTCGAGGTCGGTCGGGTCGACGGCGACGGTTCCACCCGCGGGATCGAGGCCGACGACGACCGTCCCGCGCCGCGCGATCCGGATCCCTTCGGCGTTGAACGCGGCGAGGAGCCGCTTGCGGAACTCGCCCGGCGCGGCCCAGCGGTCGGTCGCCTTCACGCGGCCACCGATCTTGAGCGTGATCCCGAGGTCGCCGAGCGCGCCGACGCGGATGAGCGTCGGGACGTCGATGAGGCGCCCCGTCCATTGGGGATCCGCCGCCATCTCGCGGCCGACGCGGTCCACGACGGCCGTTGCGAGGTCGATGTCAGTGTCGTACGCGACGATGACATCGAGGTTGAGGCCCGCGTACATCCGGGTAAGGTTGGACGACGTCCGGATGAGGCCGTTCGAGACGCTGTGGACGGTCCCGCTCGCGTCACGGATGACCGTCCGTCGGAGATTGACCTCTTCGACGGTCCCCTCGACGCCGACGACCGCGATCCAGTCACCGATGAAGTACTGGCCCTCGACGAGGATGAGCACGCCCATGAGGTAGTCGAGGACGATGCTCTGGCCGGCGAGCGTGAGGGCGGCGGCCACGAGCCCCAGCCCCGCGACGACCGGGAACAGGTCGAAGATGGTGAGGACGACGAGGAACGCCACGACGAGCACGCCGAGCCGGATCGTCTTGCTGATGAGCTCCTCGATCGTCACTGCGCGCTTCTCGGCCTCCGCCGCCGAGAGGTCCGCGAGCTCGCCGTCGGCCCGGGACGTGGCGCGGACGGTGAGCCGCAGGACGAGCCGGTGGACGAACGGGCGCGCGAGGCGGTAGGCGATGAGGAGGACGATCGTCCAGAAGACGAGGACGAACCACTTCTCCCTGAGGAACGCGATGAGGGCGTTCGACTGGTCGACGTCGAAGGTCGGCATGGTCCCGACAGCCTAGCGCGTCGTCGCGGCCGACGGCGCGAGGCTCTCGGCGAGGATCTCGGCCAGGTCGGCCGTCCGCATCCCCGTCGCGTCTGCGCCCACCGCCGCGAGCCCGTCACGGACCATCGTCAGGCAGAACGGGCACTCCGTGACCACGGCCTCTGCGCCGGTCGCGACCGCCTGGCGCGCTCGCTCCTCGTTGATCCGCGTCCCGGTGGTCTCCTCCATCCACATCCGCCCGCCGCCCGCCCCGCAGCAGAACGTCGATCGCTCGCGCTTGTCCATCTCCCGAAGCTCGAGCGTGGGGAGGGCCCGGAGCACTTCGCGCGGCTCGGCGAAGACGCCGTTGTAGCGCGCCATGTAGCAGCTGTCGTGGAGCGTCACCGCCAGGCGCGCGGTGTCGCTCGGTCGCCGCGCGGTGCCGCCCGCGCGCCCCGGATCGCTCGCGATCGGAAGCCTCCCCGCGGCGAGGAGGCGGCGCAGGTAGACCGAGTGGTGGACCACCTCGTACCGGGCGCCGAGCTGCGCGTATTCGACGCCCAGCGCGTTGAGGCAGTGCGGACAGGCGGTGACGATCGTCCGCCGGTCGAGGCCGTAGCGCGACAGCGTCTCGATGTTCGCGGTCGCGAGGACCTGGTAGACGTACTCGTTGCCGCTCCGCCTCGCCGGATCGCCCGTGCAGGATTCCTCCTCGCCGAGGATCCCGAACCGGACGCCAGCCGCCGCCAGGCACGTGGCGACCGCCCGGGCGACCTTCTTCGTACGCTCGTCAAAGGCCGCGGCGCAGCCGACCCAGTAGAGGACCTCGAGTGACTCGAGGTCACCGCTCGCCGCGAGCTCGGCGATCGTCGGGACCCCGAACGGGAGGCCCTTCGTCCAGTCGGTCCGGCCCGCCCTGGGCATGCCCCACGGGTCGCCGGCCGTCTCCATCCCCCGGAACGCCGCCGTGAGCTGGGACGGGAAGCGCGACTCCTCGAGCACGAGGTTCCGGCGCAGGCCGACGATCGTGTCGACGTGCTCGATAAGGACGGGGCACGCCTCGACGCAGGCACCGCAGGTAAGGCAGTCCCAGACGGCGTCGTACGGGATCGCGTTCCCGACGAGGGGCGCGGCGATGCGCGCGGGGTCCGGGCGACGGTCGTCGCGTCCCAGGCGCTCGCGCACGCCGGGCGAGTCCGGGACCAGGTCGATGCCGGCCTCCGCCCCCTGCGCCATCGCGCGGATGCCCATGACGAGCCCGCGCGGGTCGAGGCTCTTCCCGGTGGCCGCGGCGGGGCACGCCTCCGTGCAGCGGCCGCACTCCGTGCACGTGAACCCGTCGAGGAGACCCTTCCACCCGAGGTCCTCGAGCGTCCGGATCCCGAACGTCGCGTCCTCCTGCTCGATGTCCATCGCCGGCAGCTGGCCCCGGGGCGCGAGCTTCCGGAAGTAGACGTTCACGAAGCTCGTGTAGATGTGGAAGTGCTTGTTGAACGGGATGTAGACGAGGAACGCCGAGAGCACGACGACGTGCGCCCACCAGAGCGCCACGAACGCCGCCTCCGTCGCACCGGGGTCAAGGCTCCGGAGCGGGACGGCGATGGCGTTCGCGACGAACGCGCCGGCCACGTCCCCGTAGGTCGCCGCCTCGAACGCCTGGGCGAGCAGCTCGGTCCCGACGACGAGCGCGATCATCGCGAGGATGACGAGCGCGGTGCGCGTGAGGAGGAGTCGCGGCGGGCAGCTCAGGAGGCGCCGCTCGAACGCCCACGCGACCGCCACGAGCGCCCCGACGGCGACGAGGTCCAGCATGGCGACGAAGGCCGTCCAGAGCGCGCCGTCGAGCGGCCACCCGACGATCGCCTCCACGAGACCGCCGGTGACGAAGTTCGAGTTCCCAAGGAGGAGCAGGATCGATCCGAGGAAGAGCGCGTAGTGCATGACCCCGGCGCGCGGGTCGCGGAACATCCGGGCCTGGACGATGGTGTAGCGGGCGACGCCGGACGCCCGCGCGAGGACGCGGTCCGTCGCCCGCGGGCCGTCGGCGTGGGTCGCCGCGAAGACGCGGAGGTGGCGGGCGACGAGGAGCAGGAAGACCGCGAACGCGCCCCAGAAGAGCGGGAAGACGAGCGGGTAGGCCGGCACGTGCTCGAAGGCGGGGAACATCGGCGTCTCGCGGGGCTGACT
>JBAWVU010000281.1:0-4063 GCA_037147135.1 Chloroflexota bacterium | reverse complement strand
TTACGAAGGAGGTCGTAGAGTTTCATGGCCTCGGCCCGCTTTCCTTCGGCCAGATATTTTTCCGCACACAGCACGCAGCCCTGGGCGACCGCCGAGCGGAAGCCGTCGACCGCCGCCAGGCCGCCCGATGCCTTCGCGTCGAGGGCGCCCTTCACGGCGGCCACGTCGCCCATGAGCGCGGTCGTGCCGGCCACGGTCCACGCGATCTCCCGGCCCTCGACGGTCGAGACGGTGAGGGTCGCGCCGAGGTACTCGAGCGCCGGGGCGGTGCCCGGCAGCCGGGCCTGGAGGAAGCTCGTCGCCGCGGCGGGTTCCTTTGCCGTCGCGAGGATGACGATGGAGCCGCCCGTCACGCTGTCGGCGGAGCCGCCGATCGAGACCGTGTCGAGCGAGCCGACGGCCGCGGCGATCTCCCCGCCGAGCCACGGCTTGAGGTCGCGGCCGTACTCCACGGCCCCGCCGGTCGCGTCGCGGACGACGCCGGAGATCGCCGCGTCCGTCTTCTGGTCGAGCGACGACTGGTCGCTGAAGCCGGGGAACCGTGCGAGGAGCGAGCCGACGTTGCGCTGCTGGTCGCCGGGGAGGTCGGTCCGCATCTCCACGTAGGCATTCGAATCGGCCGGCGCCCACGAGGCGAGGGCCGACGCCGAGCCCGTGCCGGCGACGAGCGCGATGCCGGCGACCGAGACGACGCACATCGCCGCCACGATCACGAGCGCCACCGCCCACCGGGCGGCAGCGCCGCGGCCCGGCAGGCCGCCCGTCGACACGACCGGTTGGACGGGGACCGCGACGAGATCCGTCGTCGCTCCGGCGTCGATCTGCTGGTCCATCGTCGTCACCTCGAACGTACCGGCCCTAGCGCCGGACGAGGCCGGGGATACGCCGGCCTCCGGAGAGCTGCTTCATCATCTTCTGCATCTCGAGGAACTGCTTCACGAGGCGGTTCACGTCGGTGAGCGTCGTCCCCGAGCCGGTCGCGATGCGCTTGCGCCGGGAGGCGTTGAGGACGTTCGGGTCCCGGCGCTCCGTCGGCGTCATCGCCCGGATGATCGCCTCGACGCGCTTCAGATCGCCCTTGTCGACGGAGTCCTGCGCCTGCTTCGCGAGGCCACCCATCCCGGGGATCATCTCCATGAGCTGGCCGATCGGGCCCATCTTCTGGACCTGCTGGAGCTGCTGGAGCATGTCGTCGAGGGTGAACGAGGCCGTCCGGAGCTTCTGCTCCACCTTCGCCGCTTCCGTGGCGTCGAAGACATCCTGCGCCCGCTCGACGAGCGTGAGGACATCGCCCATGCCGAGGATCCGCCCCGCCAGGCGGTCGGGATGGAAGACCTCGAGCGCGTCGGTCTTCTCGCCGGTCCCGAGGAACTTCACGGGGAGCCCGGTCACCGCGCCGATCGAGAGGGCCGCGCCACCCCGGGCATCGCCGTCGATCTTCGTGAGGACGAGCCCGGTGAGACGGACGGCAGCATGGAAGGCCCCGGCGACGGCCACCGACTCCTGGCCGGTCATCGCGTCGACGACGAGGAGCGTCTCCACCGGGGGGACGGCGCGGCAGAGGTCGGCGATCTCCGCCATGAGGACGTCGTCGACGGTGAGACGACCCGCGGTGTCGACGATCACCGTGTCGCGGACGAGGCGCTTCGCAGCCTCCATCCCGCCGTGGACGATGTCGATGACGGCCGTGCCCGCCGGGGACCGATGGACCGGCACCTCGATGGCCCGGCCGAGGACCTCGAGCTGGTCCGCCGCCGCGGGCCGATACGGGTCGGCGGCGATGAGGAGCGGCCGACGCCCAAGGCGGATGACGTGCTTCGAGAGCTTGGCGGCCGTCGTCGTCTTGCCCGACCCCTGGAGGCCGACGAGGAGGACGACCGCGGGGCTCCCCGAGAGGTGGAAGACCCGGTCGCCGGCACCGAGGAGCGCCGTGAGCTCCTCGTTCACGATCGCGACGACCTGCTGGCCGGCCGTGAGGCTCTGGAGGACGTCGGCGCCGACGGCGCGCTCGCGGACGCGGGCCGTGAAGTCCTTCACGACCTTGAAGTTGACATCGGCCTCGAGGAGCGCGAGGCGGACCTCGCGCATCGCGACGTCGACGTCGGCCTCGGAGATGCGGCCTCGACCGGTGAGTGACGACAGCGTCCTGCGGAGGCGGTCGCTCAGGGCGTCGAACATGGGACGGCGGTGGACTCCTGGCTCGTCGGCCGACGGCGGACGCGCCGACCGTGTGGCGCGCGGGTTCTGGCGCGCCGGCGGGGTGAGTGTAGCCGATGCCCCGTCTCAGGCGAAGAGCGCCGCCACAAAGGCGTCCGGGTCGAACGGGAGCAGGTCCCCGGCCCGCTCCCCCACCCCGACGAAGCGGACCGGCACCCGCAGCGCGTCCTCGATCGCGAAGACGATCCCGCCCTTCGCCGTCGAGTCGAGCTTCGTGAGGACGATGCCCGTGAGGCCCACCGTCTCGTGGAACGAGCGCGCCTGGGCCAGCCCGTTCTGTCCAGTCGTCGCGTCGAGGACGAACAGGACCTCCGGGGCCGCGCCCGGGAACCGCTTGTCGACGATCCGCCGGATCTTGGCGAGCTCGTCCATGAGGTTCGTCTTCGTGTGCAGCCGTCCCGCCGTGTCCGCGATGACGATGTCCGCGTGGCGGGCCGCCGCAGCGTCGAGCGCGTCGTAGACGACGGCTCCCGGGTCGGCCCCCGGCGCATGGGCGACGATCTCCGCGCCGCTCCGGTCCGCCCAGATCCGGAGCTGGTCGCTCGCCGCCGCGCGGAACGTGTCGGCCGCGGCGAGGACGACGCGGCTGCCCTCGCGGCGATACCGCTCGGCGAGCTTCCCGATCGTCGTGGTCTTCCCGGTCCCGTTCACCCCCACGACGAGGATGATGGCCGGAGCGCCGGGCCCGGCCGGCGCGGGTCGCCACTCCGGGTCACCCGGCAGGAGGATCGCGGCGAGCTCCGCCCGGACGGCCGCTTCCGGCCCAGCGGGGTCGCGTCGCCTCCGGGCACGTTCGACGATCTCCGCCGCGAGCACGCCGCCGACGTCGCCGGCGATGAGCGTCTCCTCGACGTCATCCCAGGACGGGCCACTCGCCTCCCCGCCGCCGAGGATCGACCGCAGACGGCCCATGAACCCGGACCGGGTCCGCTGAAGCCCTTCGCCGAGGTCGCCGGGCGCGTCGTCCGCGCCTTCACGAACGCCGGCCTCGGCCGGTGGCTCGCTCCCCGTCGCGATCTGTGTCGGTGGGCCGGCGACCGGCCCCGCGAACCACGCGCCGGGCGTCGAAGCCACGGACGGAGGTGCGGCGGGCCGAGCAGCCGCGGCAGGCGGGGCCGCGGGGGGCCGAGCAGCCGTCTCCCCCTCCGGGTGACCCCCCTGGGGGGCGGCTCCATCCCGATTTCGCGCCCTCCCGCGGGCCATCCACCCCGTCGGGTGCAGGGCAGCTTTCCCGCCCGTCTTCGAGCCCACGGCGGGCGTCCCGGGCCCCCGGCCGGGGATGTCCGTACAATCCACCTTCAGGAGGGCCTATGTCCCGTCCGATCACCGTCCTCATCGAAGAGCTTCAGTCGACCCTGGCCGAGCTCTGGCACGCTCTTTCCCCGCTCAACCTGGGGGCCGCTAAGCCGCGCGGTGCAAAGGCTCCGCCGGCCCGGCCGGCGAAGCCGGCGGCACCGGGCGGGGCTGCATCCCCCGCGGCTGCCGCCAGGAAGGCGGCACCCGCGCCGACGCCGAGGAGAAAGTCCTCGAGCCCGAAGCTGATCCTCCAGGGCAAGTACATGACGGCGATCCGGAAGCTCTCGAAGCGGGCGAAGGCCGAGGTCAGGAAGGTGCGCGCCGAGGAGGGCGTCGAGGCCGCCATCGCGCTCGCCCTCTCGAAGAAGGGGTAGCGCGCCCCTCCTCGCCCGGACCGGCCGGCACGGTGGCGCCTTTCGCCGGCGCCGCCATTTCCGAGGCGGTCACCCGGACCCGGGAGGGGGCGTCGCGGAGGCGGGACCTGGCCGCCCCGGCCCCACGACGCGGTTGCGCCCCTCGCGCTTGGCGCGGTAGAGCGCCTCGTCCGAAG
>JBAWVU010000280.1:0-4073 GCA_037147135.1 Chloroflexota bacterium | reverse complement strand
CGCGAACCTGATCGGGAAGCCGTTCACGGCGGCCGAGCTCACCGCCGCGGTCCGCGAGGTGCTCGACCGGCAGGGGTGACCGGCGGGCCGGTGGGCGCCGCGATAGAGTCGACGCATGCAGACCGCTGAGCCCGCCCTGATCGAGCACGTCTACGAACGGTACCTGGCCGCGTTGCTCGCAGGCGACCGCGCCCGCTGTGGCGCGATCGTGGAGGAGCTCCGGGCCGCGGGCGTGGGCCTCAGAGACCTGTACGTCGGCCTGTTCCAGCGCGCGCTCTACCAGGTCGGGGAGCTCTGGGAGAAGCAGCGGATCTCCGTGGCCGTGGAGCACCTGGCCACGGCGATCACCGAGCGCATGGTGACGCTGGTCCACGCGGAGGTCTTCAGCGGGTCATCGCGAGAGCACTCGATCATCATCGCCTGCGTCGGGGGCGAGTATCACCAGCTCGGCGGCCGCATGGTGGCGGACTTCTGCGAGCTGCAGGGCTGGCGGGGGTACTTCCTCGGCGCCGGCACGTCGGTGCCGGACCTCCTGCAGGCGATCGAGGATCGCCGGCCCGACATGGTCGGGCTGTCGCTCAGCATCTACTTCAACCTGCCCGCGCTGCTCGACGCTTTGGACGCGGTGATCGCCACGTACCCCGACCTCCCCATCCTCGTCGGGGGGCAGGCATTCCGCTGGGGCGGCGTGGCCGCCGTGGAGGGCTATCCCTCCGTGTCCCACATCGCGTCGGTGGACGAGCTGGACCAGCGGCTGCTGGCCCACGAGCAGCGGCCGGCACGCGCATGAAGCCGGGGCTCTTCGGACAGCGACTCACGTTGATGGAGGAGCTCAGGGCGGCTACCTGGCCGACGCACGCACGCCTGCAGGGCGCACCGTTCTACGGGGCGCTGGCAGCCTGCCGGCTGCCGCTGGAATCCTACGTGGGGAAGCTCCGGGCCCTGTCGGTCATCCATGGCGTGCTGGAGCAGGCGCTCGCGGGCTGCGCGGACGAACGGGTCGCCTCCGTCTGGCGCAGCGACATGCGCAGGCTCGCCCTGCTCGAGGAGGACCTGCGGTATTTCGAACCGCGGACCGTGGCGGACATCAGGGAGGCGGTGGACGCGGCGCTGGCTGCCGCCGACCACCTGCGACTCCGGTCCATCGAGCAGCCGCTGTCCCTCCTGGGCTGGGTCTACGTCCTGGAGGGATCGAGGCTCGGCGCCGTGGCGCTGCGACCGCTCATCGCCCGCGCGTTCCTGCTCACGGGCGACGAAGGCCTCGCCTACCTCGGCGGCGACGGATCCGCGGTCCGCGGCCGATGGGCGCAGGTCGGGCAGCGGATGAACGCACTTCGCCTCGCGGACCAGGAGCGCGAGCAGGTGGCGCGGGCGGCCGACGATTGCCTCGACCGTCTCGAGGCGGTCCTCCTTGCTCTCTATCCGTTCCAGCCCGAGTCCAGGACCTTCCTCGTCACGTCGATCAATCCGGAGGCGGGGCGCCATCCCGTGCCGGCCGATGCCCGCGAGGTCCGGGCCTCCCTGCATGCGAGCGAGATCTGCTGGCGACGGTTCCCCTACTACGAGCACCGCTACGGCGAGCGCGGCCGCCGATTCGCCCGCAGCGACGCCGCGTGGCAGGCAACCCTGTGCCAGTACGAGCCGCGGCAGATCCTCGAGCAGGTGCGGTGGCTGGGCCGCGTTCTCGCATCACGCGGCATGCCGACGCTGATGTTGCAGGTCCAGCTGGAGATCCTCGTCGAGGAGCTTGCCGCCGCCGTCCCCGAGAAGGCGGCCGGATACGAGAAGCTCCTGCCGGCCGCCGCCGACCTTCTCGCGACGCGGCGCAGGCACCTGGCCGATGACCGGCTCGACGCCGTCGCCGATGAGTTCGACCGCGCCGTGGGGCCGGAATGGAGCGCGCGGCTCCCGGGCACCGGGAGACTGCTCGGGTCCGCCGTCGCCGATGAGCTCGAAGGCTGTGAGGGCGCGGTCGAGAGCCTCCGCCCGTGGATGACCGACACCGCCCGTTTCCCCGCCGAGTGGATCGCAGCGGTCGAGGCGACCCTGGCGCAGGCGCGGCGGCGGGCCTGATGCGCGCCGATGCGTCCAGCGGCCCCGCCGTCGATGGAACGGGAGAGCGGATGCACGCCCGTGGGCGCTGACGCCGCCCCCATTCCGGCCGATCTCGGCTGGCGCTTCCTCGCCGACCGCTCCAGCGTCGTCGTGGTGCGCGTGGACCGGGAGGGGATCATCCTCGACGCGAACCGGCATGCCCGGGCGCTCACTGGCCTGCCGCTCGTGGGGCAGCCGTTGAGCGCGATGCTGCTCGACTTCGCGGGCGACTTCTCGCTGCCGGGATGGCTGCGGGACTCGGCTCGGCCCCGGCTCCTCAATGTCGCGACGGCCGGGAGCCTGCCGCAGACCCTCCAGGTCACGGTGGAGGAGACCGGCGACGACTACCTGCTCTTCGGCCAGGTGGACGCCGACGAGCAGGAGCGACTGCGACGGGACGTGCTGGAGCTCAACCGCGAGCTGAGCGACCTCAACCGCGAGCTCGCCCTCAAGAACGCGGAGCTGGGCCGGCTCAACGGGCTCAAGAACCAGTTCCTCGGGATGGCCGCCCACGACCTGCGCAAGCCCGTCGCGCTCATCCTCGGGTACACCGAGTTCCTCATCGACGAAGCGGCGAGCAGTCTCTCGCCGGAGCAGCAGGAGTTCCTGGAGACGATCCGCACCGCCGCGGACCGGATGCGTGGCGTGATCGACGACTTCCTGGACGTCAGCCTCATCGAGGCCGGACGCCTGAGCCTCGACGTCCGAGTGGCGGACCTCGATGACCTCGTCGGGGCCGCGCGCACGCTGGTCGGTCCCTCGGCGACGAAGAGGAAGATCCGGATCGAGACCGAGCTGGACCCGGCCTCGAGAAGGCTGCTCGTCGATGGTGCGAAGATCGAGCAGGTGCTCACCAACCTCCTGAGCAACGCGGTGGAGCACTCGCCGGCGGAGGGATGCGTGACGATCGGCAGCAGGCGACTCGCGAGCGAAACCCGGGTGTGGGTGGTGGACGAGGGCCCGGGCGTCGCGCCGGAGCAGCGGGCGCGCCTGTTCGGGCCGTTCGCCGCTGGTGGGGTCGCGAAACCCGGAGGCGAACGCAGCATCGGCCTGGGCCTGGCCATCGCGCGCAGGATCATCGATGCCCACGGCGGGCGGATGTTCGTGGAAGACGGGCCGGGCAGGGGCGCGGTGTTCGGGTTCATGCTGCCGGAAGGCTGCCTCGCCGGCCACCCGGTGCCGGATGCGCCCGGAGCATCCCGTGGCTGAGACCCCGCCCCAGCCTGTCGCCGGTACCCCCGCGCGGCCGGGCGGCACCCGTGGAGCCCGTGCGGCGCTGACCGTCCTGGTCGTCGATGACTACCCGGGCGTCAGGCGTCTGACGGAGCGGATCCTGGAGGAAGCGGGATTTCACGTCCTCACCGGGGCCAGCGCGGCCGAGGCCATCGAGCTCACGTACCGCCACCGGCCCGCCCTGCTCCTCCTCGATGTCCAGCTTCCCGACGGGAGCGGCGTGGACGTCGCGCGGCGTCTGAAGGGCGATCCGGCGCTCGCCGACGTCTTCGTGGTCCTCTTCTCGGGCGAGAAGGTTTCCTCCGACGACCAGGCGGAGGGCCTGGCGGAGGGCCTCGCGGACGGCTATATGGTGCGGCCGCTCAGCAAGCCCGAGCTCCTCGCGCGGATCGACGCGTTCCTCCGCATCCGCGAGACGCAGCGCGCGCTCCGGAAGAGCGAGCTCCGGTATCGCCTCCTGATCGAGGACAGCCCCGACATCATCTACACGCTGACGACGGACGGCGTGTTGTCCTTCGTCTCCCCGGCCTGGACCTCGCTCCTCGGACACTCGACGGACCAGGTCGTGGGAAGATTGTTCGAGCGGTTCGTCCATCCTGACGACTTCGAGAGAGCCGAGGCATCCCTGCAGGCGGTCATCGAGACGGGACGGAGCCCGGCCGGCATCGAGTACCGCGTGCGGCACGCCGACGGGTCGTGGCGCTGGCACCACTCGAGCGGGACTCCCGTCCGGGACGCCGCCGGCA
>JBAWVU010000279.1:0-4078 GCA_037147135.1 Chloroflexota bacterium | reverse complement strand
GCGACGGCAGGTTGACCGGGCACTCGGTCGCCCGGATCGTCGCGGCGGCGGCCGCTCGGGCCGGCATCGACCAGCGGGTGACCCCGCACGGCCTACGCCATGCGAGCATCACGGCCGCGCTCGACGGTGGCGTCGGCGTGCGAGAGGTGCTGGCCCACAGCCGCCACGCCGACGTGCGAACGGTCTTGATGTACGACGACAGGCGCCGCGACGACGGCGGCCGGATCGCCGCGCTGGTGGCGGCAGAGATCGAATAGCCAACCCGTTGCGCGAGCCCTCCGCCGGGGCGACGATGGGTAAATGGAGCCCTGCCCGAAGTGCGGCGAAGACCGACAGATGATGCGGTTGGGCGTCGCGCACCACTACTACCTGGTCGACGGCTTCCCGCCCGAGTGGGTCGAGGGCTCCGCCTACGCGGTGGTCACCTGCCCGAGCTGCGGCGAGGAGCTGTCCGCCTCCCGGACGCCGCTCGACCCGCCCGAAGAGACCCTGCTGCAGCTGGTCCACTGATGATGAGGTTCGGTGTCGCCATCGGCGTCCTGGTGGTCGTCGCGATGGTGGCGTTCCTGCTCGCAGCCGCCCTTGCGGTCGTCTTCACCTTTGCACTGCTGCTGGACGATCTGTGAGACTCGCCGACTCCCCGATCGCCGCAGGATCGGCTCGGATCAGGCCGCGTCTTCGGTTCCGGCGAGGGTCCCGACACATACCCGATCGCGGCCCGTGCGCTTCGCCTCGTACAGGGCGGCATCGGCGGCCGCGAGCGCGTCCAGCGGCGTGATCGTCGCGCCCGGAGTCAGCGCGATGAGTCCGACGGAGATCGTCACGTGGTCGTCGGCGCGGGAGTCCGAGGTCCCGACAGCCAGCGCCGCAACCGAGGATCGGAGTCGCTCTGCAACAGCGGCCACCTCCGCTTCGGTGGCATCGCCGATGACGACGACGAACTCGTCCCCTCCCCAGCGATGGGCGCTGTCACGGTCGTCGCGGAGGACGCCCGCGATCGCCTGGCCGATCTCGGCGAGGAAGCGGTCGCCATAGAGGTGCCCAAATCGGTCATTCGTGACCTTGAACCGGTCCACGTCAACAATGAGGAGACCGGCCGGGATGCCTGCCTCCACGCGGTGGAGGACCGAGCGGAGCGCGGGCTCGAGCGCCCGTCGGTTCCCGAGCCGGGTGAGGGGATCGGTCTCGCTTCGGCGTTTCGCGCGGCCGATGAGGCTGGTGGCCCTCCGCGCCTTCTCGATCGAGCGGGCGGCCGTGAGCAACCTCGCGGTCACGGCGTCCGGATCCCCGGGGATGAGGGCACCATCGCCGGCGCCGGCCTCGAGCAGCTCAACGGCCTCACGCTCGGAGTGGACGATCAGCAGGAGATGACTGCGCCGGTGCTGGACACCGGGGGGCATGCGGCCGCGCCGCGCGTCGACGAGCACGAGGTCAGGCTCATGCGCGCTCGGAAGCCAGCCGCCGGTGATGAGGCGCTCCTCGAGGGTCATCAGCTCGTCGTCCGCCGCGCCCGCCGAGTCGATCGTGAAGGTCCGCTGCGGCCGCGTGCGCCGGGCCGGCGCCATCGATCGGCCAGCGCGCCGCTGCTCGTGCTCTTCCGCGACTGTCACCCGCGTCCCTCCACTCCGCCTGCTCGATGAGGGAGGGTCAGGGAGAGGACGCGGTTGTCAACCTTCGGCGGCCCCACGGCGCTGCTCCGAAAGGATCTCCTTTTGGGATGGGTCCGCAAAGGGCCCCGCCGAGCGTGGAATGAGGGCTTTCGGCGAGACCCCCTTTTGGTGCGCCCCGAGCGGCGGGCTCGGGCCGGTCAGGCGGCCGGCGGATGACCCTCGGCGTCGAGGAGACGGGCGAGAGTGGCCGTCCCGATCCCGAGTCGCCTTGCCGCCTGCCGACGGGAGATCGTCCCGGTGAGGACCTCGTCCCGGACGGCCGGCCACCTGCGAGTGAACGCCGGACGGTCGGTCACCTTGGGCCGCCCGATCGCGGCGCCACGCGCCGCCGCCAACTTCATCCCCTCGCGGACTCGGTCGGCGATCAGCGATCTCTCCATCTCGGCGACTGCCGCAAGGATCGTGAAGACCAGGCGGCCGGTCGGAGAGGTGGTATCGAGCTCCGGCTGGGTGATGGACGCAAACCCCACCCCGTGATGCTCGAGGTCGCGCAGGGTGGCGAGTGCGTCGAGCGTCGATCGGAACGCGCGGTCGATCTTCCAGACGAGGACGACATCGACCCGGCGACGGCTCGAGTCCGCGAGGAGCCGCCGCCAGGATGTCCGATGCCGGAGGTCGCCGGCCGGGGCGAAGTCGACGTACTCGACCGCCTCCCACCCGCGGGCGGCCACGTACGCGCGCAGGGGTCCGAGCTGGAGCTCGGGGTCCTGGTCCCTGTCACGCGTGCTGACGCGGGCGTAGATGGCGACTCGATGCGTTGGCGGCTTGATCGTGTCCACGGCTCCTCCACGATGCGGGGCTTGGCCGGGCGAGACAAGGACTTGCGAGAGGGGTGGCGCCCGCAGGCCTACGCGTGGACCGGATCGCCCAGCTCGTTGTGCTCGAGGAGCTCGACCTCGATCCTGCCCTCCACCCACCGGGCCGACCGTGCGAACCGGACGGCGCGGATCTCCTTGAACAGGGCGGCCGTCGACCCGCACGCGCGGCACTCGGAACCATCCATGGGTGCCTGCTCCTTCCCGGTGATCCAGCTCGGATGACCATGTCAGATCAACGTAGACGGTCGAACTGCTGAAGGGTCGGCAGTCGAGGCCCGACCGGTTGTCACGAGGGACCTCACTCCCCTCCCTGGACCCGATCCCGGCATCGGTCGCCGGATGTTGGGGATCCGGCGGTGTAGGTCGTCGAATGTTGGCGACCGGTTGTCGGTGCGATCGCGCGTGCCGTCAAGTCACGAGGAGTTCGGCGGCAGGAGTCCGGAGTCGGTGACGATGCGGATCGCTCGCGAGCGATGATCTCGCTGCCGCCGGCGCCCCGGGAGCGCGGCGGCTCCGACGCTCCCGACGCGGGCGCACACGCCGACGCGGATCGCGCCACCGGCGGGCGCCGTGCATCGAGGCGCGGAGGTCGAGGGTCCGGCGGATGACTCGTCCGCGCGGGCCGGCCGCAGCCCGCCAGCTCGGATCCGCGAGGTCGACCTGATCCGATGTGCCTCGGGCCGCCCGGCAACGACCCCGCGGAGTACCCTCATGTGAACGCCTCCGTCCTTCCTGGGACGGGACGTACGGCCCGGGCATCCGCGGGGTACCGATGGCAGACGTCAGCAGCACGACGCGCGACGATGAGCCCCCGCGGGGGGGGGCTCGATGGGGGTCGTGATCCCGCTGCTGCGTGACGAGGCCCACGGCGGACGGTTGTTCGTGGAAGGCGAGCCGGGGAGCAGCGCGGTGTTCGGGTTCGTGCTGCCGGCAGACTGCCTGGCCGGCCCATGGGAGCCTCACGTCCCCGACGGATCCCGTGGCTGAGACCCCCGGACGGCCGGATGACGCCCGCGCGGCGCGTGCGGCGCCGACCATCCTGATCGTCGATGATGACCGTGACGTGCTGCGTGCCACGGAGCGGGTCCTGGAGGAAGCGGGATTCCACGTCCTCACCGGGACCAGAGCTGCCGAGGCCATCGAGCTCACGTACCACCACCGGCCCGCCCTGCTCCTCCTCGATGTCCAGCTTCCTGACGGCGACGGCATCGACGTCGCGCGGCAGCTGAAGGGCGATCCTGCGCTCGTCGACGTGTTCGTGGCCCTCTTCTCGGGCACGAAGACATCCTCCGCCGACCAGGCGAAGGGCCTGGCGGAGGGCCTCGCGGACGGCTACATGGTGCGGCCACTGAGCAGCCCCGAGCTCCTCGCGCGCATCGACGCGTTCCTCCGCATCCGCGTGACGCAGCGCGCGCTCCGGGAGAGCGCGGACAACTTCCACGCGTTCTTCGACGCCGTCGCAGACATCATCGTCGTCGGCACCCCCGACGGGCGGATCATCTACGCGAACAAGGCCTTCAAGAAACTCACCGGCCACGACCCGTCAGCCGTGATCGGCAAGGATCCGCGCATCCTCCAGGGCCCTGGTAC
>JBAWVU010000278.1:0-4096 GCA_037147135.1 Chloroflexota bacterium | reverse complement strand
CCCTGCCGGCGTATCCGGGCATGCCCGCTCCCCGGCGCGCTATCCTCCCGGTCATGAGCCAGCACCGCGCGGACCCTTTCCCGGGCGTCGTCGAGATCGTCGTCGAGATCCCCCGTGGGAGCCGCAACAAGTACGAGTACGACGAGGAGGCCCACGTCTTCCGGCTCGACCGGGTCCTCGCATCGGCCGTCCACTACAACTTCGACTACGGCTTCATCGAGGGGACGCGGGCGGGCGACGGGGATCACACCGATGCCCTGCTCCTCATCGACGAACCGACCTTCACCGGCTGCCACGTGTGGGCGCGGCCGATCGGCGGCCTCGAGATGCGCGACGAGCAGGGCTTCGACTTCAAGGTCCTGTGCGTCGCTCTCGGCGACCCCCACCAGGCGCACGTGACCCGGCTCGAGCAGGTCCGGCCGCATCGCCTCATCGAGATCGGGCACTTCTTCGACACGTATAAGCTGCTCGAGAACAAGTCGGTGGAGATCCTCGGATGGCGCGACCACGAGTGGGCCTTCGACGTCCTGCAGGCCGACCGTTCGGCTTGGGCTGCCGAGCATGGCGAGCGGCCCGACGTCGGCGGGAGCGCCGAGGCCTGACGGTGTTCGCATGACGATCGGGCGGCTCGGGGCCGACGGCGTTCCCGGGGCCGGCGCGACGAGGCCCGGGATGGCCTCGCAGACGCGGCGGCTCTTCATCGCGGTGCCGTTGCCCCCCGAGGTGCAGGGTCGCGTCGGGTCGGTCATCGACCGGGTCCGCGGGCGGGCCGACGACGAGCCGGACCAGCGAGGCGGCTCGGCACCGCGGTGGATCCGCCCCGGGTCACTCCACCTCACGCTCCGCTTCCTGGGCGACACGCCGGAGGATCGGGTCGCCGACCTGCGGGCCGTGCTGGCGACAGCGGCCGCCTCGGCCACGCCGTTCGACGTGGCGCTCGCGGGGAGCGGCGCGTTCCCCGACCAGGCCTCCCCGCGCGCGATCTGGCTGGGGATCGGCCGGGGACGTGACGAACTCGCCCGCCTCGCCGCGTCGCTCGACGCCGCGCTGGCCCACCGGGGGTGGCCGTCCGACGGGCGTGCCTTCCGTGCGCATCTCACGATCGCGAGGGCCGTAGACCCGGCCCGGGGCGCCGCCGCTGCGCGCGCGCTCGGAATCGAGGCACAGGAGCTCGACGCGGCGTGGCGCGTCGAGAGCGTCGTCCTCTTCGAGAGCCTGCTCGGCCGGGGGCCGGCTCGTTACATGGTGCTCGCCGAGGCGATGCTGGGGCGGTGAGCCGCGCCCCGCGCGGACCCTCGGCTTGCGCCCGTGCCCGCCGATGGTCACACTTGGGCCGGTCGAGCCGGGTCGGAGCACCTCTCGGGCCTCACGCCGTGAGCGCGCCTTCCGGTCGGACGCGGTCCGCGGGGTATCGCGGGCCACCCACCCAACCACGGGAGCGCCGAGCCGCGCATGGGCGGCGCAGAGGAGACGCACATGAGCCAGCGGACCAAGTTCGTCCTCGACGAAGAGCACACCCCGCGCGCCTGGTACAACATCGTCGCCGACCTCCCGGCGCCCCCGCCGCCCTCGCTGCACCCCGGCACGGGCCAGCCGCTCGGCCCCGATGACCTCGCCCCACTCTTCCCGATGGCGCTCATCCTCCAGGAGGTGAGCACCGACCGGTATCTCGAGATCCCTGACCCGATCCGC
Source organism: Chloroflexota bacterium (assembly GCA_037147135.1). GTDB lineage: Bacteria > Chloroflexota > Limnocylindria > Limnocylindrales > CSP1-4 > CAIYQJ01. The sequence goes on along the minus strand of JBAWVU010000278.1, from coordinate 2,404 downwards.
GATGCGTACCAGCTCTACCGCCCCAGCCCGATGTACCGGGCTCACCGCCTCGAGAAGGCGCTCGATACCCCTGCGCACATCTACTACAAGTACGAGGGGGTCAGCCCGGGCGGGAGCCACAAGCCCAACACCGCGTTCGCGCAGGCATGGTTCAACAAGAACGAGGGCGTCACGCGTCTCGCGACCGAGACCGGTGCGGGACAGTGGGGGACCAGCCTGGCCATCGCCGGCGCGCTCTACGGCCTCGAGGTCAAGGTGTACATGGTCCGGGCGAGCTACGACCAGAAGCCGTACCGCCGCATGCTCATGGAGGTGTATGGCTCGGAGGTCGTCGCCAGCCCCTCGGCCACGACTGAGTACGGGCGACAGGTCCTCGCCGTGACGCCGGACAGTCCGGGCTCCCTGGGCATGGCCATCTCCGAGGCGGTCGAGGACGCCGTGAAGCGAGATGACACGAAGTACTCGCTGGGCTCGGTCCTCAATCACGTCCTCCTCCACCAGACCGTCATCGGGCAGGAGGCGATCGAGCAGATGGAGATGGCCGGCGAGGAGCCGGACGTGGTCATCGCCTGCGCGGGCGGCGGCTCGAACTTCGCCGGGATGGCCTTCCCGTGGCTCGGCCGGAAGCTCCGCGGAGAAGGCGACTACCGGCTGGTGGCCGTGGAGTCAGAGGCCGCACCCAGCCTCACGCGCGGGATCTACGCGTACGACTTCGGCGACACGGCGCGGCTCACGCCGATGGTGAAGATGCACACGCTCGGGCACGACTTCATCCCCGAGCCGATCCATGCGGGCGGGCTCCGATACCACGGCATGGCCCCGCTCGTGAGCTTCACGAAGGAGCTCGGCCTCGTGGATGCCGTCGCGGTCCACCAGAACCCGAGCTTCGAGGCGGGCGTCGCGTTCGCGCGAACGGAGGGGATCCTCCCGGCCCCCGAATCGAACCACGCGATCCGTGTCGCCATCGACGAGGCCCTGGCCGCGCGCGAGGAGGGGACGCCGCGCGTCATCCTGTTCAACCTCAGCGGCCACGGCCACTTCGACCTCAGCGCCTACGATCGCTATCTGGCGGGCGCCCTGGAGGACTACGAATACCCCGAGGAGAAGGTCAGGGCGGCGCTCGCGCGGCTGCCGGTGGTCTGACCCCGACCCGATCGACCGGCGCCGCCGGCGGGAGGCGGCGCCCCGGAGGTGCATCGATGCCCTCGCTCGCGTGCTGGAACTGCGGCCGACGGATCTACGCGACGGCCGGCCTCGAGATGCTCGGAGCGGATGAGCGGCGCTGCCAGCGGTGCGGCGTCCTCATGAACCTCGAGCGGCGCGGCACCGACCGCCGGGAGACGATCCGACGCCAGAACCCCTCCGACGACCCCGGGCCGCCGTCGGAGGCGACCGAGCGTCGCGTGGAGGAGCGGCGCAAGGGGCCCCGCCGGCGAGCTTCGTCCGGGTGACGTGGGCCGCCGCGGCCCGGGAGGGCACGCGGCGAGCCGGGCGAGCGAGGTTCAGGTCCTGCGGGCGGCGCTCGCCTGCGGCCGCGGTGGCTCGACGAGGCCGTGGCGGAGCGCGAAGGCGACCGCCTCGAGCTTCGAGTGCGTCCCGAGCTTGCCCATGATGTTCTGGACATGCGTCCGCATCGTGTTGGGCGCGATGTCGAGCAGCTCGCAGATCATCGGTGAGTCGAGCCCGTCCGTGAGGCCGCGAAGGACGTCCAGCTCACGAGGGGTCAGCGACTCGAACGGCACGGCCACGTCGCGCCCGCGGGCGGTCGCGACGCGTTGGGCGATCTCGACGACGACCGATCGGGGCAGGAGCATCTCCCGCGCGTTCGCCGACCGGACCGCGGCGACGACCTCGTCGAGTGCCCGGTCCTTCGTGAGGTACCCGTCGGCTCCGGCCTGGATCGACTCGAAGATGGTCTCGTCGTCGGAGAGGGCGGTGAGCATGACGACGGCGGCCGCCGGCTGGCGCGCCTTCATGATCCGCGCCGCGTCCGCGCCCGTCCCATCGCCCAGGCGGTAGTCCATGAGCACGACGTCGATCGGATGGTCGGGGAATGCGATCACGTCGGCCACGCTCGACGCGATCCCGACGACCTCCATGTCCGGCTCGGCCTTGATCGCACTCGACAGTGCCTCGGCCAGGAACCTGTGGTCGTCGACCACCAGGACCCGGATCCGGGCAGTGTCCGGTGCCGTCACGACCGTCCCTCCAGCGGGAGCCCGCCGGACCCTCCCCGGTCGCCACCCCCTTGCGCCCCATCATACTGCGCTCGGCCACCCACAGGACGAGGAGACCCAGGACCGCGAGACCGCGGCGCCTTGCCGGCCGTAGACTCGAGCCCATGCGCATCTGCATGCTCGGCCTCGGCCTCGTCGGCGGCTCCATCGCACGAGCGGTCGTGGCC
>JBAWVU010000277.1:0-4099 GCA_037147135.1 Chloroflexota bacterium | reverse complement strand
GCGAGGACCGTGCCGGAGAACGCGAGGCAGCAGCTGAACGCTGCGAGGATCGCCCGTGCCGTCTGCACCCGCCGCATGGCCTGTGGCCTCAGTGGTTCATCGACGCGTTCGGCCGCGTCCGACCCATCGAGACTGGACCCGGCCCTGGCCACGGAGGAGTACCTGAAGGTCGCGGGCGATGCCGGCGGGTGGCGGTCCGGGGCTACGGCAGGGTGCGTAGAGCCGCGGACCAGGCGACGCTGCGTCGTCGGGCACAGGTCGAGCAAACGCCACCGGTCGATCAGGTTCAGCCATCGTGCTCGCGCCGGTCCCTGGATGGTCACCGCTCGGTCCTCCGTCTCTGACGTCGCATCCCGGGTCGTCGCGACCCTGCGTCCGATGGGACCCGACTCGGTGCTGCCTGGTCAGGCCGCCATCCCCTGCCAGGGCGGGCTCGTGGGCGCGGCCGGGTGGCGCCAGATGAGGTGTTCGATGCAGTGCTCGCCGAGCAGACCGCGCCTGGCGTCGCCTGCGGCGAAGACCGGGGACGCCTGCTCCTTGACCACGGCGACCGTCGTCGCGTCGCCACCGACGCGGACCGTGCCGCGGCGGGCCCCGAGGAGCGTGACGACGGCGCCGAGGGGGAGCCCGACACTCGGGGCGGGTGAGCGGGGCTCCAGTGGGTGCTCGACCGGTTGAGTCCACCAGTTCGATGATGAGGAGACACACGGAGCCCCTTGACTTCACGCCGGAGATCGCCAAGATCCGCCCATGCCGACCGTCCTCCGCATCGCGGGCTACGAGTTCTTCTTTCGCGCGGGTGACTGCGCGGAGCCGCCGCACATCCACGTGCGCGGCAACGGTGGCACCGCGAAGGCCTGGCTCGATCCCGTCACGCTTGAGCGGTCGTCCTACAATCGAGCACGGGCGTGAGAGGTCGTCAGCATCGCCGTCGAGCATCGCGGCTTTCTGATGAGCGAGTGGAGCAGGTTCTGTGGTCGTTGACGAGAAGGTCTTTGTGACAGGGGTGCGGTTCGACGCCGACCACCTCTATGTCGCGCTGGCCAACGGCTTCGAGGTGAGAGCTCCCCTTTCCGCCTTTCCCCGCCTGCGCGATGCCACGCACACGCAGCTTCTCGACTACGTCATCGAGGAGCGCGGAACCGGGATCCATTGGCCCGAGGTCGATGAGGACATCGGCGTGGCCTACCTCATCGGGGTTCCCGAGCGCGTGCTGGACGAGCTGGTCGGGCTGTAGGTCCTACCGCACGGCCAGGCCGAGCAGCGTCGAGAAGGCGCCCTCGGGGTCGTTGCGATACTCCGCCCGGAAGCAGAACTCCGCGAGATAGCGCGTCAGGTTGGCGGGCGGCTTGTTGTAGGTCCCGGTGAGCCACCGCCGAAAGCGGCTCGTCGTCCCGTCAGCAGCCGGCGTCGCTCGATTCGCACCGCCGCGGGCCAGGCCACCTCGCGGGTGCGGGACGCGAATCCAGGTGTAGCCGGCCCTGGTCAATCCGCGGTCGCCGTCGTGCCCGTCGGTGATGACCGTGGACCCTACTTCGACGAGTCGGCTGACGATCGGCACGAGGGTCGCGCTCTTGCGGTCCGGCACGACGACCAGTCGGGTCCTCGACGAGCCACGCTCCACGAGGACGAGCACAGTCGTCTTGTTCGCGCCGGCGAAGCCTCGCTTGCCGGGCGCGAACCCGCCGAGCGCCATCTCGTCGGCCTCGACGAGGCCCGAGAGCATCGGCAGGTCCATCGACGACATCGCGCCGCGGAGCCGGTCGAGGATCGTCCAGGCCGTCTCGCGGCTCGACAGGCCGAGCAGCCTCCCGAGTGTCAGCGCGTTGAGGCCGGGAGTCGTGGCGAGCAGGTAGGCCGACCAGAACCAGGTCAAGAGGGACAGCCGGGAGCCGTGGAGCACCGTGCCTGCGGTGACGGAGGTCTCGACCCGGCATCGCCGGCACAGGAAGCGCCCTACCCGCCGTTCCCACGCCGCGTCGTGCCCGCAGGCCAGGCACCGGAACCCGTCGGGCCAGCGCCGCTCGAGGAGGTAGGCGCGGCAGGCGGCGTGGTCGGGGAAGACGGCTTGGAACTGCGGCAGCGATGTCGGGAAGGCGCTCACGGGCCGGATTGTGCCGCTGGTGTAACCAACCGGTCAAGCGCCCAACTCTGGGTGCTCGAGCCCGAGACGCTCGGGGGGACATGCCGCCTGGCCCTCGACCCCAGTCTCGTCGCATCGGATCCCACGGGCGGCCGGCTGCGCGGAGTGGTGGCGGGTGGGTCCCTGTTCGTCATGTCGGAGCGCACGCACACGATCGTGAAGATGGCACTTCCCTCGCCCGCGGCACCGTGCCCGACCTCACCGCCCGACGCCGCAGGCGAGAGGCCGTGATGGCCTTCGGATGCGCGGCCGTCCACCCGCCGCTCTCTGCCATCTCGATGCGCCGTCGGCGAACGATGCCTCTGTAAGGACCGGCGCCGTCGTCCGTCTCACCGACGTGAGCCACCGCGAAGATGTGGCGACGCAAGTCGGAGGATGCGACCGATAGCGATGATCCGGTGGTCTTGTGGATCCGGCCAGCCGAGCTTCCGGGTCGGCATGGCGGCCGCCCGCGGCGGCTCCGGTGTCGCCGACCGCGATCCGCGCTTCGACGCCCGCGCCCGCTGGCTCGCCGTCGTCCAGAGGATCGCCGACCGGATGGGCGTATGCGGCACGGGAGCCTGGATCGGAGCCGGGCCCTTCGCCGGCGTCGTGTACGCGTAGAGAGGCGTCCGGACGCGCCCGGTTCGGGGCGACACGGATCCCGGCGCGGCTCCGTGCGGCGCGCGATGCGGTCGATGCAGCAGAGCTGGTGGTGTACGGGATGCGCCAGAGCTATCGTCTCGAGGTCGCCCTCGACTTCGATGCCGGGCGTCTCGACACGCTCGAGACCGTCACGATCACGAATGCGAGCACGACCCCGATCGGGTCGCTCGACCTCTCGGTCATCCCGCAGGCGATGGGCTACTACACGCCCGATGGCGACGTCACCGCCGACGGCGCGGTCGCGGCCACCGCGTGGACGACCGGGACGAACCTCCGGGTGACCCTTCCCGTGGTCCTTGAGCCGCGCGGCACCGTGGAGCTCCGGGTCCCGTTCCACCTGCGCGTCACCGAGCGCATGGGCGTGGGCCGCTCGTCGCTCATGCGCTCGCTCGGTGTCCTCGCGCTCGGGGAGTGGTTCCCCATCCTCAGCCGCGAGCACGACTCGTACGGGATCGGGGACCAGCAGGTGAGCTGGAACGCCGACGAGATCGTCCTCGACCTCACGTCCGACCGGGCGCTGCCGCGGGACGCGGTCGCATGCCAGGGCGAGATCGTCACCGCGCCGCAGGCATCCGGCACGCACTGGGTCTGCCGATCGAACAACGCCCGCGACTATGCGCTCGCGGTCTCGCCGCGCTTCCACCGCACGACGACGCACGTCGGGTCGGTGACGGTGCGGACGTACACGGTGTCGGGCGGGGGAGCCCGTGCCGCTGCGCTCGCCGCGGGTGCGATCCGCGCGTACACGCGCCTCTACGGGCCGTACCCGTATCCGTCACTCACGATCGCCGAGGCCGGGCCGCGTGTCTGGGCGAACGAGTTCCCCGCGCTCGTGTTCGCCGGGACCGCCGTCATCGATGACACCTACGTCATGTACCACGAGTTCGCGCACCAGTGGTTCTATGCCGCCCTGGGCAACGACCAGCAGGCCGATCCCATCATCGACGAGGGGCTCGCGGAGCTGAGTGCGAACACGGTGCTCGGACGCGGCTACCACTACTGCTCGTCGCTGCGGGTCGACCAGCCGGTCGAGCGCTGGCCGGCCGGGCACCTGAGCGGCGAGTGGATGGGCTGCGGCGGCTACTTCGAGACGATCTACCACAAGGGCGCCGCGTTCTACGACGCGATGCGCCGGCGGATGGGGCCCACCGCCTTCTACGCCACGCTCCGGTCCCTGCTCACGACCGAACGGTTCGGCGTCATCACCCACGACGAGCTGTTTGCCGCCTTCGAGGGGCGGACCCACGGCTCCCGCTCCGTGCTCGGCAGGTTCACCGACTTCTGAGCGTCTCGAGGCCGCGACCGGGGCCG
>JBAWVU010000276.1:0-4127 GCA_037147135.1 Chloroflexota bacterium | reverse complement strand
CCTCGGCCCAGCCGCCGTGGGTGAGCGTGAGCAGCGTGCCGCCGTCGGCGAGCGGCTCCAGGTCCCACGTCACGCGCGTCCGCCGCTCGGCCGGCGTTTCGCCCCAGCCCCACGAGTACGAGAGTCGATGGCCGGGGGACACCTCGACGACCGTGCCGTTCATCGCGTCCTCGCCGGTCCCGAAGTCGAGCGAGTATGGGTCGCCGACGGCGCCGACCGGCGTCGCCTTCGTGAACCAGCGCTCGACGAGCGAGGGATCCGTGAGCGCCTCCCACGTCGCCGCCGGGCCGGTCGAGAGCTCGGCCCGCATGACCGTCGAGTCGATCCGCATCCCCGTCATGGCATCCTCCGCGTCGTCACCGGCCCTCGCCTCGCCGTGACATCGTACCGGGGCACGGCCGGGGTCGCCGGCGGCATCGGCACGCGACATCCCGGCCGGGGCGCTAGGCTGTCCGTCCGCGCCGTCCGGCGCGGCCTGGAGGGGTATGGACAGGGCGTTCCTGGCCGGCGTCGTCGCCGGATACGGGATCGCGATCCCGGTCGGGGCGATCGCGGTCCTCATCATCGACGCGGGGGTCCGGCACGGGTTCCGGACCGCGTTCGCGGCCGGCGCCGGCGCGGCGACCGGCGACCTCGCCTACGCCGCCATCGCTGCCGCGTTCGGGGCCGCGCTCGCGCAGGTCCTGGCGCCGTACGCCGTCCCGCTCCGCGTCGCGAGCGTCGTCGTGCTCGTCCTCATCGCGCTCCGTGGCCTCGCCTCGCTGTGGGGGGAGACCGCCGCGCAGCGGGATGAGGTGCTCACGCCGCCCTCCGCCGTGCGCACCTACGTCGAGCTGCTCGGGCTCACGATGGTCAACCCGATGACCGTGGCGTACTTCGCCGCCCTCATCCTCGGCCTCTCCTCCACCGGCTCCGGCCCGGCGGAGAAGGTCGCGTTCGTCGTCGGCGCCGGCCTCTCGTCGCTCTCGTGGCAATCGTTCCTCGCGTTCGGCGGCTCGCGGTTCCACCGGCGGCTGTCGCCGCGGCTCCGGCTCGCCACCGGGATCGTCGGCAACGTCATCATCCTTGCGCTCGCCGCGACGATCGCGCTCTCGCTCGTCCGCTGACGTGTCGGCTCGATGTCCGTCGAACAGGGGTCGAAGGGCGATCGATGCGACCGGTCGCCTGCGGTCACGGGCGGGATCCGTAGGCGCTGGACTCATGACCCCGTGAGGAGCCAGCCCCGCGTCGTGCGGCGCAGGTCGCCTTGCCCGCCGGCGCGACCGGTCGTGGTCTCGCCGATCGGGTTCGTGCGCTCTCCCTGCCGTGACCGCAGGAAGATGCCGGGACAGGGCATCACCGCCCGGATCGAGGTGCTGTCCAGGCACCGTGCGGAGCTCATCGGGGTCGAGCTCAGCTCGCACCTCATCGTCGTGGGCTGGTTCCACGAGGCGCGCCGGCCGCTGCGCTGCGGCGTGGCGACGGACCGCCATGCGGGCATCCCTCCGCGGGGCTCGTTCGCGACCCGCTCGCCCTCGCGCCCGAACCCCATCTCCCTGACGGTGGTCCGCGTGAGCTCCCGGACCGACCTGATGCTGGAGGTCGAAGGCATGGACCTCGTCGATGGCACGGCGGTCCTGGACCTGAAGCCGTACATCCCCGGCCAGGACGGCGTCTTCAGCGCGATCCGCAGCTGGCGCTCGCGCACGATCCTGGGGCCGGATCGGCTCCTCGGCTATCTCGAACCCGAGCTGCGGAACCACCTCGGCGAGCTTGCCGACCTGCCGGCCGCCCGCGCGACGCTTGAGGCGGTCCTCCTCGCCAGCCGGCGCCTTGGCGTCGATCCGCGCGACCCGGCGCTGGCAGCGCGGGTGAACCGGGCCGATGTGACGGCGGATGCGCTCATGGGCCTCCTGGGCGCCACGCTCGCGAGCGGCCGCGTCACGATCGCGCCACGCCGGGGTCCGCTCAACATCCGGTTCACGCTCGACGACCGGAACCTGGACCTCGTCGAGGCGGGAGGCCGTGGTGACCCCCGGTCCGGACCGGGCACGTGGCTTGAACGGGCGTCCCGGGGATCCCCGCCCCGATGAGGGACGAGCCTCGGACCACGACGGGATCCTCCCCGTGCCGGTGAGCCGGTCGACGCCGACCGCGGGGGTCGGTCCGGGGTCGTTCCAGGGTCAGTCCTCGGTCGCGATGATGACCTCGGTCGCCTTGATCACGGCCACCACGCGCTTGCCGGGCGCGAGGCCGAGGCGCCGAGCGGACTCCGCGGTGATCGCCGCGACGAGCTCGTGTCCCCCGTCGACCTCGACGGTCACCTCGGACATGACCGCACCGTCCGTCACCGACCGGACGGTCCCGGGGAACTGATTGCGGGCGCTCAGCTTCACGAGTACCACCTCTCCGTTGCGTGGCCCCGGATCCCTCGCCGGCTTCCACCTACACGGTCGTCCGGCCGGACCCTCGGGCGAACCGGAACCTAGCACGGATCCGCGTCCCGCGGGGTCTCAGGCGGCGCTGCCGGCCAGCTTCCGCCTCGGCCGGATACCGAGGTATCATCGGGCCGATCGACCTCGTACACCTACGAATGTCGGGATCAACGGCCAGCCATGCGTCGCGTCGAGGCGACCTCTGGCCCTCATCCTGGCCCGTTCGCGGGCCGACACTGGTGCGGCGCCGACCGGGCGCGCTCGGTGTGGGGGGCCGACACGATCAGAGGAGGAATGGCGATGGCTCAAGGTCCGGTGATCTCGAAGCGCACGGTGCTGTCACGGATCGCCCCGCTCGTGGCGCTCCTCCTCGTGGCCGCGGCCTGCACCTCGGCGGCGTCGCCGAGCCCGCAGGCGAGCGCGCCGGCAGCCAGCACCGCCCCGGCCTCCGTCGCCCCGGCCTCCGCCGCGGCCACGCCCGACGTGAACAGCTCCCTGATCCTCGCCACGACCACGTCGACCCAGGACTCGGGGCTCCTCGACGTCCTCGTGCCCGCGTTCGAGCAGGCCACCGGCTACGTTGTGAAGACGGTCTCGGTCGGCAGCGGACAGGCGCTGAAGATGGGCCAGGAGGGCAACGCCGACGTGCTCCTCGTGCACTCGCCGGCAGCCGAGAAGACGTTCATGGACGACGGCTGGGGTGTCGATCGCCGGCTCGTCATGCACAACTACTTCCAGATCGTGGGGCCCAAGGACGATCCCGCGGGGATCCGCGGCATGACCTCGGCGGCCGATGCGTTCAAGAAGATCGCCGACTCGGGGTCCACGTTCGTCTCGCGCGGTGATGGCTCCGGGACCGAGGCCAAGGAGCTTGCCATCTGGAAGACGGCCGGGATCACGCCCGCGGGCAACACCTGGTACCTCCAGTCCGGGCAGGGCATGGGGCCGACGCTGCAGATCGCGTCGGAGAAGGGCGCGTACACCCTCACCGACAACGCGACGTTCCTCTCCAACAGCTCGAAGCTCGCCCTCGAGGTCCTCGTCCAGGGCGACCCTGTGCTCCTCAACATCTACCACGTGATCAGCGTGAACCCGGAGAAGTGGCCGAAGGTCAACATCGGGGGTGCGACGGCGTTCTCCGACTTCCTCACGTCGCCCGCCGGCCAGGAGCTCATCGGGAGCTTCGGCTCCGAGTATGGCCAGCCGCTCTTCATCCCCGATGCCGGCAAGGCCGACAGCGACGTCAAGTAGTCCCCGTCGCCGATGATCGTGCCGGAGCAGGTGTCCGTGGCAGAGGACGACTGGGTGAGGATGCTGTTCGCGACGGTGACGTCGCCGCGTCGGCGTCGATCGCGCCGCCGAAGTCCCCAGCGACGTGACCGTACCGGGCGTTCCGCAGGGTGAGGCCGCTGAAGGAGAGCGCCATGGCGTCGCCACTCGATGCGAAGAGCCCGTGCGCGGAACCGCCATCGACCATCGTCGTGGCGGCGCCGTCGCCTTCGAACGTCAGCAAGGCCTGGCCGATCGTGACGGGCGCTGTGAGGTTGTACGTGTCCGCGCAGGTGTGGATGGTGCCGCCGGTGCTCGCCGCAGACACGGCGTCCGCGATGGTGCCGTAGGTCGGGGTGAGACAGCCGCCGGTCCCGCCGCCCGGGCCCACGTAGCGGGTGGTGACCCCGTTCGCGACCGCGACCGGCGCCGCCACGAGGCTCG
>JBAWVU010000275.1:0-4130 GCA_037147135.1 Chloroflexota bacterium | reverse complement strand
GTACGGGGCCGGATCGGCCGAGGAGGCGGCGTTCAACACCGTGCTGGCGTCGGTTCGACCCAGGTTCCCGAACGTGACGTTCACCACCGTCTGGCAGCCGTTCGGCCAGCTGTACCCGCGGTTCGAGGCAGATCCCAGGCACGGCCCGGACCTCTTCGTCACCTCCAATGACCGGATGGCGGATGAGGTCCACGAAGGCCTGCTGCTCAACGTGACGGCGGCGATGAAGTCGCGGGCCGCGAAGCTGTCGCCGTTGGCCCGCGCCGGAGCCCAGGTGTCGAACAAGTACTACATGATCCCCGAGTCCACCAAGGCGGTGGCGCTCTACGTCCGCGACTCGATCGTCCCGGCGCCGCCCGCCACGACCGATGCGCTGCTGGCGGCCGTCGAGGGCGGGCTCAAGCTCGGGTTCGTCGCCGACGGGTACTTCCCGGCCGGCTTCGACACCGGCTTCGGCGGGCGCATCGTGGACTCCAGCTATCTCTGCATCGCCGACCGGACGCCCGGGGTCGCCAACGCATACGACTACCTTCGGCGGCTCGTCCTCGCCGGCGCGTCCGCGTACCCGCAGGGCGACTACTACAAGGTGCAGGCCGACTTCAGCGCAGGCCGGCTCGACGCGATCATCGACGGCAACTGGGCCGGCGGCGACTACCGGAAGGTGCTCGGATCCGACCTGAGCGCCGTCGTGCTCCCGTCCGGACCGGAGGGGCGCTCGCGGCCGTTCGTGAGCGTGGACGGCTGGTTCATCAACGCGAAGCGGCCCAACGCCTCGCTCGCGACGAAGGTGGCCCTCGCGATGTCCGACCCGGCCGGCCAGGCGACGATGATGGCCTCCGGGATCCACGTTCCCGCCAACACGGCGGTCGTCGTGACCGATCCTCTCGCGGCCGACTTTGTGACGGCCGTGGCCAACGGCAAGCCCCGGCCTCTGAGCATCGCATTCAACGCCTACTGGACGCCGTTCGCGACCGCCGTCGCGCGGGTGGCCATCGATGGCGCGGATGCCCCATCGTCCGTGCGGACCGCCTGCTCGGCGATGAACGCCACCAACGGTCGCTGAGCCCGCGCGACCTCGAGGCGCTCCGCTGACCCGCTGCCACCGCGGCGACGTCGCGGACCGGGCCCAGCGGTGCGCGAGGGCTACCGGTCCCGACGCGCCGCGAGCGCGAACTGGAAGAAGTAGGCGTCCAGCGATGCAGCGGTCGACCGGTAGTCGTTCTCGCCGACGAGGAAGTCGCAGGTGACCTCGCGCGCTCGGGCGATCTCCCTGAGGCGGTGGCCTCTCCACCGCGGATCGCCGAGCGTGAGATCGAACAGCTCCAGCGCGCGATCCAGCGCCCCCGCGAAGCGTTCTGCGTCGTCGTGCTCGCTGGCCCTGATCGCGCGCCCGACCTCGCTGCCGATGTTGCCGAGCTGCTCCGCCAGCGTGAGCGCCTGCCAGCGCCCGGCTGCCAGGCCGGCATGAGTGCCCATCACTCGACCAGTCGCGCGACGATCTCCGCGATCTCGACTCGGATCGCCGCGTCATCGACCCACCTCGACCGGTTCCCTTGGCTGGGGCGGATGTTGATCATCGAGTCGAACTCGATGAAGTCGGATCCGCCGTGCTGGTCGGGATGGAGATTGATGCCCCAGAGATGCCTCTGGCTCGATCCCTCGGTGATCAGCAGCGCCTCCTCGTCCGCGTGGAGTTCGCCCCCGACCACCATGATGCCCTGGCCCACATCCACGACTGCCTTCACCAGGTCGCCGAACATGCCTGCTGCCAGTGCCTCGAGGTGCGCGAGCGGAATGGGCGTGCGGATGATCTCCATGCCCCGCGTGGGCTCCTCCGGCTTGCGTTGCTCCCGCTCGGCTCTCCGCCGTTGCCTTCATCATCGTTCATCGCGTCGCGCCGCTCCTCGACGACGGGCGCGATGATCACCATCGCGACGACGGACACACCCAGCACCGGAGCGACTGATGGGCGCACACGATGAGATCCCGCCGTATCTCTCGGTGAACCGCGCCTGGTGGGACGAGCGTGCGCCCCTCCATGCCGGGCCCAGCTCCGCGTACGACCTCGACGCGTTCCGCCGCCATCCGGACCGGCTCGGCGCGATCGAGCGCGACGAGGTGGGGGATGTCGCCGGGAGGACGCTGCTCCACCTCCAGTGCCACATCGGGACGGACACGCTCTCGTGGGCGACCCGGGGCGCGACGGTCACGGGCGTCGACTTCTCGCCGCCGGCCCTCGAGATCGCCCGCGGGCTCGCCCGTGACCTCGGGATCGACGACCGCGCGCGCTTCGTCGAGTCGGACGTCTACCGGCTTCCCGAGGTCCTCGAGGGCGAGTTCGACGTCGTCTTCGCCTCCTGGGGCGCGATCAACTGGCTGCCGGACGTCGAGCGCTGGTTCCGGGTCGCGGCGCACTTCGTCGCGCCGGGCGGCTTCGCGTACCTCGCCGACGGCCACCCGACCGCGTGGGTCTTCAACGACGACGCGTCCACGCCGCCCGACCTGCGCGTCACCTACCCGTACTTCACGACGGTGGAGCCGATCGACTACCTGGGTCCCGAGGAGACCGGGTCGTACGCGGTCCCCGAAGCGCCGACGGCACACAACGACACGCACGAGTGGGCCCACCCGCTCGGGGCGGTCGTCCAGGCTGCCATCGACGCGGGCCTGACGATCGAGCTGCTCCACGAGCACGCGGCGGTCCCCTGGCGGATGTTCCCGTTCCTCGTCGCCGGGGACGACGGCCTGTACCGCCTGCCGGACGGGACGCCGTCGTTCCCGCTCGCGTTCTCCCTCCGGGCGCGGAAGCCCGGCGCGTGAGACTCGCGGGGCCCCGGCCGACGTGCGGAAGACGCTCGCCGGACCCCGATCGCCGGCTCGTCCGCCGGATGGCCCGCCCGCCCGGTCCGGTCGGCCTCTTGACCGCGCGCCCCCGGCACGCCACTCTCCGGGGACGGATCGACCGCTGGGCCCCGGCGCGGGCACCGGCTCGGCCGCGTCCTGACCCGGCGGGGACCGGGTCTCGGAGGCAGTCACGATGCACCGCGACCGTATCCTGATCATGGGCGCCGCCGGGCGCGACTTCCACGACTTCAACGTCGTCTACCGGGAGGACCCGGCGACGGAGGTCGTCGCCTTCACCGCGACGCAGATCCCCGGGATCGCCGACCGGCGCTACCCGGCGGAGCTCGCCGGCCCCCTGTACCCGGCCGGCATCCCGATCCTCGCCGAGAGCGAGCTCGAGCGCATCGTCCGCGACGAGCGGATCGACCGGGTCGTCTTCGCGTACAGCGACGTCGCCCACGAGACGGTCATGCACGCGGCCTCCCGGGCGCTCGCGGCCGGGGCGGACTTCGAGCTGCTCGGGCCGCGCAGGACGATGCTCCGGAGCACGCGGCCGATCGTCGCGACCGGCGCGACGCGGACGGGCGCCGGGAAGAGCCAGACGACGCGCTACCTCTCGCGGCTCCTCGAGGAGGCTGGTCTGCGGGCCGTCGTCGTCCGCCACCCCATGCCGTACGGGGACCTCGTCGCGCAGCGCTGCGAGCGGTTCGCGTCGTACGCGGACCTCGACCGCTACGAGACGACGATCGAGGAGCGGGAAGAGTACGAGCCGCATCTCGACGCCGGCCGGATCGTCTACGCGGGCGTCGACTACGAGGAGATCCTCCGGTCCGCGGAGGCCGAGGCCGACGTCGTCGTCTGGGACGGCGGCAACAACGACTTCCCGTTCTACAAGCCCGACCTCTTCGTCGTCGTCGCGGACCCGCTCCGTGCGGGGCACGAGCAGCGGTTCCACCCGGGCGAGACGAACGCCCGCCTCGCCGATGTCATCGTCGTCAACAAGATCGACTCGGCGACCCCGGGGCAGGTCGAGACGGTCCTCGCGAACTTCGCCGACCTCAACCCGCGCGCCGCGATCGTGAAGGCCCGCTCGGCCCTCGCGCTCGAGGGCGGCGAGATCGCCGGGAAGTCGGTCGTCGTCGTCGAGGACGGGCCCACGCTCACCCACGGCGGGATGACCTTCGGGGCGGGGATCGTGGCGGCGAAGCGCTTCGGGGCGTCGGAGATCGTCGACCCGCGGCCGTACGCGACGGGCGAGCTCAAGGCGACGCTCGAGAAGTACCCGG
>JBAWVU010000274.1:0-4149 GCA_037147135.1 Chloroflexota bacterium | reverse complement strand
GGGCGGCCGTGGTGACCGCTGCCGGGGGGCCCGACTCTCCGGCCACCGTCGTCGGCCCCCGCCGCCGCGCGGTCGTTCTCGTCGCGAACACCGCCGCGCCGTACTCGCGCGGCCTCCGCGTCGCGCGGAGCCTCGCCGCGGCCGGCTTCGACGTCGAGATCGTTGCGGTCGCCGGGCGCGGCCTCCCCGCCGAGGAGCGCGACGCACGCGACCCGGCGGTCGTGACGCGCCGCTACCGGCCGAGCGGTCCGTTCCGCCGGTGGAGCACCGCGGACGAGGCCGGTATGCGAGGTCCGCTCGTGCGCGTGGGTCGGGTCGGCCGCTGGGCGGACACGGCGCTCAAGGCCGTCCTCTGGCCGCTCGCGGTCCGCGGCTGGTGGCGGACGCTTCGTCGGGACCTGCCGCCGGCAGATCTCTACCACGCGTGCGGGATCCTCGCGGCGCCCGTCGCGCTCGACCTCGGAACCGCCGCGCGCCGAGCTGGGCGGGCCGGCCGCGTCGTCTACGACGTCATCGACGTCATCCTCGAGTCGAACAACTACGACGCCACTCCGCGCCCGCTCCTCGCGTGGTACCGCTGGCGCGAGCGGCGCTGGGCTCGCCGCTGCGACGCGATCGTCACGGTCAACGACCCCATCGCCGCGCACCTCGAGCGCGCGTGGCGGCTCGCCACGCCGCCCACGGTGATCCTCAACTGCCAGCCGCGCTGGACTCCGCCGGAGCCGCGCCCCGACCTCATCCGCGCCGCGGCGGGGCTCCCGCCCGAGCGTCGGATCGTCCTCTTCCTGGGGCGGCTGGGCCGCGAGCGCGGCCTCGACGAGGCGGCGGAGGCCGTGCTCCGCGTGGACGACGCCGCTCTGGTCATGCTCGGCTTCGGGCCGTGGGCGGACCGCCTCCGCGAGCGCGACCGCGACCCGCGCCACGCCGGGCGTCACGTGACGCTTCCCGCGGTCCCGCCGGACGACGTCCCGGCCTGGACCGCGTCGGCGGACGTCTCGATCATCGCCGTCCCCGCGAACTCGCTGAACCAGCGCCTCTCCACCCCGAACAAGTTCTGGGAGAGCCTCACCGCGGGGACTCCGGTCGTCGTGGGGCGGGACCTCGACGTCATGCGCGCCCTGGTCGAGCGCGAGGGGCTGGGGGCCGTGGCGGACCCGGCCGATCCGGCCGACCTGGCACGGGCGCTCTCTGCCCTGCTGGACGCGCCGTCCCGGGAGCGCGCCGCGATGCGCGCGCGCTGTCTCGCGGTGACGCGCGACCGGTACAGCTGGGAGGTCGCGGTGGGGCCGTACCTTCGGATGGTGGAGGAGCTCGCCCCGCCGCGGTGAGGGCCCTCCGCCGCCGATCGAGCGCCCGGCCCTCCGCCGCCGATCGAGCGCCACGACGCCTGCCGCCCGCGCGGTGCGGACTCGGTCCGTACAATCACCGTCGTGCACAGTGACCCCACGGTGGTCGCCGGCGCGGCCCTGAACGCGAACGAACGCGACCCGACCCGGGAGGTCGCCCAGCGGCTCCCGATCACCGACCGTCCCTCCTGGCTCATCCTCCTGGGGCTGGGCCTGCTGGTCGTCGCCGGCATCGCGTGGGCCGTCTTCGGCAGCGCGCCGGACGCCGTCACCGGACACGGGATGGTCGTCCCGGCGGAGGGGTTCGTGGAGGTGGGGACCGAGCTGCAGGGGACGGTCATCGCCGTCGACGTCCTGCCCGGGGACGAGGTACAGGCAGGGTCCGTGGTCGCCCGGATCCGGACCGACGAAGGCGAGCCCGTCACGGTGACGACCCCGGTGGACGGCCGGGTCGCGACGGTGCTCGTCCGCGCCGGCGGCGTCACGGACCGGGGCACCGCCCTCCTGACGGTGGAGCCGAGCGGCTCCGAGCTCGTCGTCGTCGCGTTCGTCGCGGCCGGCCCGGGCAAGCGCGTCCAGCCCGGGATGCCGGCCCTGGTCGGCCTGGCGTCCGTGCCGCGCTCCCAGTACGGCATGCTCGAGGGGCGCGTGGAGGCGGTCTCGCCCGTCCCCGTCTCTCCCGAGCGCGTGATCCTCATCGTCGGAGGCAACGTGAGCCTCGCCGAGTACTTCCTCACCGAGGGCCCCGTCCTCGAGGTGACCGTCAGCCTGAAGGACGACGCGACGACCCCCAGCGGGTACGCCTGGACCACGGGCCAGGGCCCGTCGTCGGCGGTCACGCCCGGCACGCTGGGGGAGGTCTCCGTCGTGGTGTCGGACGAGGCTCCCCTGCAGCGGATCGTGAGGTGAGCGCGGAGACCAGCGACGCCGCTGTCTTCCGCGGGCTCTTCCGTTCCGGACCGTCGGCGTTCGCCTTCGTCCTGGTCGCCGGCGCCATCGCGCTCGTCCCCGGCCTCGCCGTCCCTCTCCTCGTGCGGACGTTCCTCGACGAGTACCTCATCGCCGGCGCCACCGAGTGGGCGGTCCCCATCGTCGTGGGCCTGACCGCGGCGGCGCTCGTGGCCGCCGCTCTGAGCTGGGTGCAGTACCGGGTCCTCACCCGGTTCGCGGTCCGGCTCAGCGCCACGGGCTCCACCGCGTTCACCTGGCACGCCCTGCGGATCCGCGTGCCGGACGTGGACGCGCTGGGCGCCGCCGACGTCACCGCCCGCGGAGCGGCCACGCAACGCCTCGCCTACCAGGCCGGCCTGCTCCTGCCCCTCGCGGTCGTCAACATCCTGACCCTGGCCGTGTTCAGCATCGCCCTGCTCGCGCTGGACCTGCGCCTGGGGGCCGCCGCCCTGGCGGTCGTGGGCGTCTCGATGCTCGTCTCCGTGGGATTGCTGCGCCGCCGGCAGGTCCCCCAGGAGGCGGTGGACCGTACCCGTGTCGCGCAGTCGGCCCTCACGAGCGAGATCGTCTCGAGCATCGAGACCGTGAAGGCCGGCGCCGCGGAGCAGTGGCTCTTCGACCGCTGGTGTCGGTCGCGCGACACGGTCGGCCGGGCGGAGTCGGCCCTGGGAGCCGACGGGCAGCTCCTCGGGACGGTCGGACCGCTCACGCCGACCTTCGGCCTGGGGGTCGTCCTCGCGGTGGGCTCGGCGCTGGTCCTCGCCGGCCAGCTCTCGCTCGGGACCCTCGTCGCGTCGCAGGGCATCCTCCTGCAGGTGCTGGTCCCGGCCGGCCAGCTCGTCTGGCTCGGCGTCCTGCTCGGCGCGCTGACGAGCGCGGAGCGCCAGGCGGCCCTCGTGCGCGACCTGCCCCTCGACCCGGAGGTGCTCCCGGTCGCCCGAGCCGCGGGACCCTCGACGATGGCGGGGGGCCCGGTCGGGGCGAGCCTGCACGCGGTGACATTCGGATACGCGGCGGACGCGGCGCCCCTCTTCGACGGGCTCGACCTCGACGTGCCGGCCGGCAGCCGGGTGGCGATCGTGGGCGGAAGCGGGAGCGGCAAGTCCACGCTCGTGCGCCTCCTGATCGGTGAGCTCCAGCCGTGGTCCGGCCACGTGGCGATCGACGGCGTCCCGCGCCTCGACCTGCCGCGCGAGGTCCGGACGCGGGCCATCGCCTACGTCCCGCAGGTGCCGACCCTGGTCCCCGGCACGATCCGCGACAACATCACCCTCTTCGACGACTCGGTGCCCGCGGCAGAGGTCCTCGCGGCCGCCCGGGACGCCCGCATCGAGACCGCCATCGTCGCGAGACCGCTCGGGTTCGGCGAGAACGTGTCCGGGTCCAACGACGGCTTCAGCGGAGGCGAGATGCAGCGGATCGCCATCGCCCGCGCGCTGTGCAGCCAGCCGCGCCTCCTGGTCCTGGACGAGGCCACCAGCGCCCTCGACCCCATCGTGGAGGCCGAGGTGGAGCAGAACCTGCGCGCCCGGCGCTGCACGTCCCTCGTGGTCGCGCACAGGCTCAGCACGGTCCGCGACGCGGACTGGATCGTGGTCCTCGACGGCGGCAGGATCGTGCAACAGGGCAGGTACGCGGAGCTGCGGGAGTCCGGCTACTTCGCGGAACTCATGCATGCCTGACGCGCCCGGCCCGCTCGACGAGGCCATCGACCGGCTCTCCCGCGGCGACGCTCGGGGGGCCGGGGACATCCCTCGCCGCGTCGATCCAGTGGTGGATGCCGTCGCCGTGGCGGCCGCCGCCGCGGGGGGCGGCACGGTCCGCGCGGCCGATCCAGAGGTGGAGGTCGGGC
>JBAWVU010000273.1:0-4155 GCA_037147135.1 Chloroflexota bacterium | reverse complement strand
GCGATCGACTCGCGGGCGATCGCGCAGGCGTGGCTCCAGGGCTCTCCCTCATACTCCTGACGGAGGTCGGCGTGGGCGTCGAACTGGAGGACGGTGATGGCGCCGTGCGCGGCCTGGACCGCCGCCACGGCGGCCGGGCGGCCGGTCGTCGCGACGATCGCGAGGTCCGGGCGGCCGGAGCGCTTGATCCCGGCGGCCATCCCGCCGGCCCGGAATCCGCGGGGCATGATCGGCGTCAGCTCGACGGCGGGCAACCGCGATGCAAGCGGCATGAGGCCGTCGATCCCGGGGGTGGTCGGCTCGGTCACGGCACGAGCGGGAGCTGCTCGAGCCCCGCCCCCTCCGGCAGGCCGAACACGACGTTGAGCGCCTGGACGGCCTGGCCCGCGGCGCCCTTCACGAGGTTGTCGATGACGCCGATCGCGAGGACTCGGCCGGTCCGCTCGTCGAGGCGGACGTGGACCCGGCACGTGTTGCTCCCGAGGACGTGCTTCGTCGCCGGCGGCACAGTCACGACCTGGACGAACGGCTCGTCCGCATAGGCCTCGGCGTAGAGGCCGTCGAGCTCAGCCTGGGAGACGGGACGGGTCGGCCGGACGTGGCACGCGGTGAGGATCCCGCGGGTCATCGGGACGAGGTGGGGGAGGAAACCGATCCCGCGTGCACCGGGGTTCGCCTCCGCGTCCCCGAGCGGCCCTATCGCGCCGAGCCGCGCGAGCTCCTGCTCCATCTCCGCGACGTGGCGGTGGCCCCCAACGCCGTACGCCCTCACGCTCTCGTTCACCTCGCCGAACATGAGCTCCGCCTTCGGCTCGCGGCCGGCGCCCGAGACGCCGCTCTTCGCGTCGACGACGAGGTCCCCGATGAGCCCGGCCCGCGCGAGGGGCGCGAGCGCGAGGGTCGTCGCCGTCGGGTAGCACCCGGGTGCCCCGACGATGGCGACGGGTGCCGACGCGAGGGCCCGCAGCTCGTCGCGGTGGAGCTCGGGCAGGCCGTAGACGGCGTCCTGCAGGAGCTCCGGGTGGGGGTGCTCGAAGCCATACCAGCGCGGGTAGTCGGCGGGGTCTCGAAGCCGGAAGTCCGGGCCGAGGTCGATGACGGCGCGCCCACCCGCGGTGAGCTCCGGGACGAGCGCGGCAGCCGCGGACGGTGGGAGTGCGAGGAAGACGGCGTCGGACGCGGGGACGTCCGCGTCGACCACGTAGTCGGTCCCGTCGAGGTGCACGTGCGTGACGCCCACCGGCTCCTGCGAGCGGCCGCGCGCGCTGAGGCCCACGATCTCGACGTCGGGGTGGGCGTGGAGGATGCGCACGAGCTCGGCGCCGACATACCCGGTCGCGCCGACGATCGCGACGCGGACCCGCTCGTCCCCCGCTCGTCGCCCGTCGCGCGGGACGGCGACGGAGCGGCGATCCGACACGTCCGACCCGATCCCGGCCGCGCTCACCGGCGCGCCGAGCCCCTCACGGGGGGCCGCCGATCGGAAGGGGTCATCGCGTGCAGGATCGCCGTCATCGCCGCATGACTATACATCTCCCTGCATAGTCATGCAAGTCCATCACGTTCGCTCCGACCCGCCCTGACTCACGTCGCCTCGACCGGCTCCCCGCCTGTCCCGAGGAACTGCTCGCGGTAGAGCCGGGCGTAGAGCCCTTCGCGGCGGAGCAGCTCGGCGTGCGTGCCACGCTCGACGATCCTGCCGCGCTCGTACACGAGGATGAGGTCCGCTCGGAGGATCGTCGAGAGGCGGTGCGCGATGGCGATCGTCGTCCGGCCCGCCATGAGCGATTCCAGCGCGGACTGGATGAGGCGCTCGCTCACGGTGTCGAGCGCGCTCGTCGCCTCATCGAGGATGAGGATCCGCGGATCCTTGAGGAGGACGCGCGCGATGGCGATCCGCTGCTTCTCGCCACCCGAGAGCTTGTAGCCGCGCTCCCCGACGACGGTGGCGTAGCCGTCCGGCAGCTCGACGATGCGCTCGTGGATGGCGGCCGCTCGCGCTGCGGTCTCGAT
Organism: Chloroflexota bacterium; assembly: GCA_037147135.1. Classification (GTDB taxonomy): domain Bacteria; phylum Chloroflexota; class Limnocylindria; order Limnocylindrales; family CSP1-4; genus CAIYQJ01. Next base: position 2,142 of record JBAWVU010000273.1, on the reverse strand, counting down.
CTCTGCCTCGGTCGCCTCGGGACGGGCGTAGAGCAGGTTGTCCCGGATCGTCGTGTGGAACAGGTACGTCTCCTGGGTGACGAACCCGATGGCCCGGCCCAGCGACTCCATCGTCACGCGGCGGATGTCGTGGCCGTCGACCTCGACCGCGCCATGGTCCACGTCGTAGAGCCGGGGGATGAGGTAGGTCGTCGTCGTCTTGCCGGAGCCTGACGGCCCCACGAGCGCGACGAGCTGGCCGGGCTCCGCGACGAAGTCGATCCGCTCGAGTGCGAAGCGCCCGGCGGAGCTCCTCGGCGCAGGGCCCTCCGCAGCGTCCGGGAGCGGCATCCCGTCCGAGGCCGCCAAACCGGCTTCCGCCTCCATCTCCAGCGCCGAGCCGAGGACCATCGCCGCCTCCTCGGGCGCGCCCTCGATCGCCTGGCCGTCGCCGAGCATCGCCGTCCCCACGTCCTCATCCCCGGCACGAGCCGCCTCGAGCGAATCGAGCGCCATGTCGTCCGTCGCCGGCTCACCCCGGTGCGTGTGCCCGCGGGCCGCGGCCTCGAGGGCCCGCGACGACGGGATCGCCTGCGCCGGATACCGGAACGAGACGTCGTGGAGGCGGACCCGGCCCCGGACGGTCGCCGGGTCCAGGACGACCGCGTCGGGCGCGTCGACGATCTCCGGGTCGAGGTCCAGGTACTCGAAGATCCGGTCGAAGAGCGCGAGGGCGCCGGCGATCTCGACCTGCACGCTGAGGAGCTGGCCGAGGGGGAAGAAGAGCCGGCTCTGGAGCGTCGTGAACGCGACGATGTCCCCGATCGTGGGCGCGCCCGCACTGCCCTGGATGGCGAGGTACCCGGCCAGCCAGTAGACGAGTGCCGGCGTGATTGCGAAGACGGTGCCGATGATCATGAAGAACCAGCGGCCGACCATCGCCTGTCGGATCTGGAGCTTCGCGAGCGTGAGGTTGAGCCCGCGGAAGCGATCGATCGACGCCGACTGCTGGCCGAAGGTCTTGGACAGGAGGATCCCGCTCACCGACAGGGTCTCCTCCGTCACGGCGCTGATGTCCGCGAGGGACTTCTGGGTCTCGCTGCTCACGGCGCGCCGGACCTTGCCCACCCGGTACGTGAGGTAGAGGAAGAACGGCGTGATGCCGAGCGAGAGGATCGTGAGACGCCAGTCGAGGAGGAACATGACGATGACGGTGCTGGTCGCGACCGCGATGTTGGACGTGACGCTCGCTGCCGTATCGGTCACGACGACCTGGACCCCGCCGACGTCGTTCGCGAGGCGGCTCTGGATCTCGCCCGTCCGCGTCTCCGTGAAGAACCGCAGGGGCATCCGCTGGAGATGCGTGTAGAGCGCGTTGCGCAGGTCCTGCATCACGTGCTGGCCGATGACGTTGTTGAGGTACGTCTGGCCGACGCCGATGAGGCCGCTCACGATCGGGATGACGATCATCAGGCCGACGAACAGGTTGAGCAGCGTCCAGTCGCGCTGCGGGAGAGCGACGTCGATGAGCGCCTTGAGCAGGAGTGGGTTGATGAGGCCGAGGAGGCTCGTCGCGATGATCGCGACGAGGACGACGGCGACCCGCGCCCGATAGGGCCGGAAGAAGGCGGCGATCCGGCGCAGCATCCGTCCCCGTCGCTCGGGCGGGACGCGCCAGGCCGGGTTCTCCCCGGCCGTCGTGAGCAGCCCGCCCCTCCGGAACGACACCCTCAGGCCGGGCTCACCGGCGCCATTGCAGGACCGCCGCCCGCGTCCGCGGCGTCCGCCGCCCCGGGCGGCTTCTCCGCGACCCGCTTCGTCGCGACCGCGACGATCGTGGAGCGCCGCGGCGGCATCCCGCGGGTCGCGACGTCGCCGATGAGGCCGGCGACGTACGTCGGCCACGTCCGCCCCCAGGCGCGCGCGAGGTGGCCCACGGTCGCCACACGGATCTCCGACCAGCCGCTCGCGCGGAGCGCCCGCGCCACGGCGCGCGGATCGTTGCACGCCCCGACGAGCGGGTGCGCGTCGGCGGCCGTCGCCTTGACGATCGGCTGGAGCCGCGCCCGGAGGCCGACCGGCATGTCGAGGTACGCGGCGACGAACGGGTGGCGCCGGTTCACCGTCGTCGCGACGAGCGTCCCGCCGGGCCGGGCCCAGCGC
>JBAWVU010000272.1:0-4156 GCA_037147135.1 Chloroflexota bacterium | reverse complement strand
GTCGCCGACGTCCTCGGGGATGCGTCCGGCGGCCCTCTCGGCCGCGATGACGGCGTCGACCGCGAGGCGCTCGATCCGGCGGGTCTCGCGGGCGAATATCGCGGGCTCTGCGGGGGCCCGTCCGGTCAGCCGATCGAGCAGGCCTCGCGGGACGACGATCGCTCCGCCGACGACGACCGGCGGCAGCGCCTGGATCTGGGCTTCGAGGTCCAGCTCCCGCGTCCGAGATCGGAGACGATCGGCGAGATCGTCGGCGCGCTGTCGGGCCACGCCGCTCGCGAGGCGCGTCTGCTTGCCGGCGCGCTCCTGCTCGCGGAGCCGTGCGTACTGGCCGTCCCAGTAGTTGATCTCGTAGGTGAGTCGGGCGTGGACCTCGCGGCGGGTGCGCTCCACGCGGTCGAGCGTCCGCTCGCGGATCTCGGCGAGGTGCGAACGGGCGAGCCGCTCAATGGCGTAGCCGGTCGCGCGGCCCTCGAGGGTCGGACCGGCGAGCCAGGCGGCGTCCGCGATGGCGGGCGCGAAAAGGGCGCGCTCCTCGTCGGACTCGGGGCGGTAGTCGAGGTACGGGGCGGCACCGGCACCCGCGGCATCCTCGGCACCGAGCTCGACGAACTCCAGGCGCCGGCTCACGACCGTGGGATGGCCGTCCCGCGTCAATCGGCCGTCGACGACCGCGTGCTCGAGGTAGACGAGGACGCGAAGGTCGTCGGAGGGGTCGGTCTCATCGACGAGGAGGGCGCCGCGGCGGAGGAGCTCGCGGTGATCCTGGAGGACGAGGTCGATCGTCGCCTCAAGGAGCGGGTGCCCCGGGCAGACGAACTCTGCGAGAGGCAATCCTGGGACCGCGACCAGGTCCTTCTCGAAGGCGATCCGCTCGTACGCACCGAGGACGCCGGGACGCATGACGGCCTCGCGGGCCCGGTCGCGGATCCGTCCCGGGACCTTGGTGAGCTCGTAGCGCCCGGGCTCGCGCTCGCGGACCTGGCCGCCGAGGCGCCGATACGCCTGGAGGAAGAAGTCCCGGACGTAATGGGGCTGAAGGCGGTTCGCCTCGGCGCGTTCGAGGTCGTCGCGGACCGCGGCCACCTTGGCGGTGTCGAGGAGGTTGGCGCCGAGGGCCCGGGTCGCGAGGAGCTCCCGGAGGTGGTCGACGTCGAGCGCCTCGTCGATCACCCGCTTCATCGCTGCCCGGACCTCGGGGCTGTCGCCGAGGCGGACCGCCTCGATGAGGAGCTGGCGCAGTGGCTTGCCCTCGAACGTCAGCTCGCCGAGGACGTCGAAGACGGTGCCCCCGAGGGCCTCGGTCTCGATCGCGATCTTCTCGAGGAGGCGGGCGTACACATCGCCCTCGCGAGTCCGATGGGCGACGAGGTTCCAGAGGTGGCAGGGCTCCGTCTGGCCGATGCGGTGGATCCGCCCGAAGCGCTGCTCGATGCGGTTCGGGTTCCAGGGCAGGTCGTAGTTGACCATGAGGTGGGCACGCTGGAGGTTGATCCCCTCCCCTGCCGCGTCGGTCGCGACGAGGACGACCACGTTCGGATCGACCTTGAACATCGCCTCCGCCGCCCGGCGCTGGTCGCGGGGCAGCCCACCGTGGATCGCGACGATCGCCTCCGGGCGCCCGAGGAACGTGCCGATGCGCTCGACGAGGTAGTCGAGCGTGTCGCGGTGCTCGGTGAAGACGATGAGCTTGCGCCTGCCGCCGCCGGCATCGCGCATCTCGGGGTTGTCCTGGAGCAGGGTGCTGAGCTCGGTCCACTTCGTGTCGGTCCCGAGCTTGCGGACCTCGCCGGCGAGCGTCTCGAGCCGCCGGAGCGTCCCGATCTCGAGGCGCAGCTCCGCGATCGTCCGGGCGGCGGTCGCGAGATCGACCGCGGCCTCCTCAACCTCCTCCTGTTCCTCGGCGGTCGCCTCGTCGTCGTCGATCTCCTCGACGTCGGCGAGCGTGATCGCGGCCAGCTCGGGCTGAATGAGCCTCGCCTGCTCGCCCTGGCGCGCGACCTCGGCCTCCGCGAGGGTGCGCTCGAGCCGCGCGAGACGGCGCTTGATCGACATGTGGATCGCGGCGGGCGAGCTCGCGAGGCGGCGCTGGAGGACCGTGAGGGCGAAGCCGACGATGGTCCCGCGCCTGCCCTCGCCCTCGGCCTTCAGGCGCTCGGCCCGGTTCATCTCTTCGCGGACGTACGTCGTCACCTGCTCGTAGAGCATGGCCTCGGGACCCGAGAGGTCGTATGGCACGACGTACGCGTACCGCGGCGTGAACAGGGGCGTCCCGTCGAACCTGACGAGCTGCTCCTTCATGAGCCGTCGCATCAGCCCGCCTGCGTCCGAGGCGGGCGGCGCGGAGTCCGATGCCTTGCGCCTGTGCCCGGCGAACCGGTCGGGGTCGAGCAGGCTCATGAAGAGCTCGAAGTCCTCCTCCTTGCCGTTGTGGGGAGTCGCCGTGAGGAGGAGGAAGTGGCGCGTATGCGGTCGGACGCGCTCCGCGAGGAGGCGGCGCTTCGTCTTCTTGACCTCGTCCCCGAAGAGTTGCGCCGAGAGCTTGTGGGCCTCGTCGAAGACGATGAGATCCCAGTCCGGGGCGTTGTCGAGGAGGAGCTGGAGGTCCTCGTCACGGCTGAGCTTGTCGAGGCGGGCGATCATCAGGTCCGTGTCGGCGAACGGGTTGCCCGACGCAGAGCCCTCGATGCGGTCGCGCGTGAGGAGCGTGAAGTCGAGGTGGAACTTCTCGGCAAGCTCCTGCTGCCATTGCTCGACGAGGCTGCCCGGGCTCACGACGAGGCAGCGCCGAAGGTCACCCCGGACGATGAGCTCGCGGATGTACAGGCCCGTCATGATCGTCTTGCCGGCGCCCGGGTCGTCGGCGAGGAGGAAGGAGAGCGGCTGGCGCGGCAGCATCGCCTCGTAGACGGCGGTGATCTGGTGCGGCAGCGGCTCGACGAGGCTCGTGCTCACCGCGACGTACGGGTCGAAGAGATACGCGAGGTCGATCCGCTTCGCCTCGGACACGAGCTTGAAGGCATCCCCGTCGCCGTCGAAGGCCCAGGGCCGGCCCTCCTCGACGATCGCGAGGCGGGGCTCGTCGTCGCGGTAGACGAGGCGCTCCGCGACCTGTCCGTCCGCGCTCCGATAGGTCAGCGTGAGCACCTCGGACCCGTGCCAGGTCACGTCCACGACCGTCACGGCGTGGTCCGCGACCACACCGTTGACGAGGGCGCCCTTGGTCAGGTCATCAAGGCGGGCGATCGGTGGCCTCCCTCCCCGCACTGGGTACGGAGCACGCGTCAACCCAGTCTACGGTGCACGGGCGGGTGCGCGACGACCATCGGACCGTGGCGTGCCACGTTGGGTGGCACGGCCTGCGGTCGCATCGAGCTGCTCGCCCAAAGCCTTGCGAAGGCGACGCCGAAGCCGATCGTCCCCGGCCGCGTCGCGCCGGTAGGTCGCGTCGACAGGTTGTGCAACTTGCGGGGCATGAACCGGGACTTCTGGGTCATTGCGCGTCGCAGGGCTCGGGATCAGGTTCCTGGCAGGGCTCGAGGTTGCACGGCCCGGATCCATCGCGTGCGCTTCACCAGGCGATCGCTGGACACACGGTCTCCGCAGTCATCGCGGAGCCGACACGTGAGACGAACGTGCATGGGAGGTCCGCCATGTTCTCGCCGAGACACGGCTTGGGGTGCCGACGGTTTGGGGTCGCTCTGGTCCTGGCGGGGCTCATCCTGGGGGCGATGCCCGGAGTTGGGGTCGGTGCTGATCCCGAGACCATCGTCCTCGAGCCGTACTACCCGACGGCCCTGGATGGCTACCACGACATCGCCTTCAAGGCCATCCTGGACAGCACGCCGGTGATCATCTCGATCGCCGACCGGACGGTCCTCGGCTTCGGCTCGACCAGCCTGTCGTTCGGTCTACATGGGAAATGGGTCGTCGGCAGCGGCTCGCTCAACATCCGTGGAACCTGGAACCCGGCCGGCGGGTACATCTCCGGCGTCTACGCGTACGAGTTGTCCCTGCACCATGACTTCGGCTTCGAGCCGGAGACCGAGTCGGTCCACTACTCGGGCACGCTGACCGGCAGGGTGTTGCCGACGGACACCGAGACTATCAGTCTCTTCGGGCCCTGCACGGCAGTCGCGATCCATGACTATGACGC
>JBAWVU010000271.1:0-4163 GCA_037147135.1 Chloroflexota bacterium | reverse complement strand
CTCCTTGTGTTCGGGATACTTCGAGCACGCGAGGAACTCGCCGTAGCGGCCGGCGCGGACAACCATCGGGTGGCCCTCCGAGCAGCAGAGCCCCGCCTCGAAGCCGAGCATCTCCGGCGCGATCCCGATGGCGGCCGGGCGCAGGTCCTTCTGCCTGGCGGCGACGAGCGCGCTGAAGGGTCCGTAGAAGTCGCGGACCACCGGGACCCAGCGGCGTTCGCCGCTCGCCACGGCGTCGAGGTCAGCCTCCATCCGTGCCGTGAAGTCGACGTCGACGAACTCCCCGAAGTTCTCGACGAGGAGGTCGGTGACGATGAAGCCGATCGGCTCCGGCACGAGGCGCCGTTCGCGCACGGAGACGTAGCCGCGATCGACGATGGTCGAGATCGTCGCAGCGTACGTCGACGGTCGCCCGATCCCGTTCTCCTCGAGGGCCTTGATGAGCGTCGCCTCCGTGTACCGCGGCGGGGGCTCCGTGAAGTGCTGGGCGGGGCGCACGTCGGCGGCCTCCGTCTCCGTCCGCGCGACCTGGGTGACATCGCCCTCGCGGAGTGCGGGGAGCGACGCCTCGGGTTCCTCGGCGCCTTCGTCGCGACCCTCCGTGTACACGCGGCTGAACCCTTCGAAGAGCGTGCGCGTCGCGCTCGACCGGAGGCCGAAGCGTCCGTCCTCGAGCTCGACCGACGAGGTCTCGAGCCTCTTCGCCGCCATCTGGCTCGCGATCGCCCGTTGCCAGATGAGGCGGTAGAGGCGGGCCTCGTCCGGCTTGAGCGAATGCGCGATCCGCTCCGGGTCGCGCACGAACGACGTCGGCCGGATCGCCTCGTGGGCCTCCTGTGCGTTCCGCGACTTCGTCTTGTAGTGACGGCCCTTGGGGACCGCGTAGTCCGCGCCGTAGCGCTCGGCGATGACATCGTGCGCTTCCCGCATCGCCTGGACGGAGAGCGCGACCGAGTCGGTCCGCATGTACGTGATGAGCCCGGTCTGCTCCCCGTCGACGGTCGTCCCCTCGTAGAGGCGTTGCGCCGCCATCATCGTCCGCTTCGGCGCGAAGCCGAGCTTGCGGCTCGCCTCCTGCTGGAGCGTCGACGTGGTGAACGGAGGCGCCGGGTTGCGGGACGACTCCCGCGAGCTGACGGAGGTGACCCGCGGGCTCGTCGAGCCGAGTGCGGCCGTGATCGCAGCCGCCGTCTCGGCGTCCCCGATGATCGGCTTCTTCCCGTCGACACGGACGAGGCTCGCGACGAACGTGGTGCCGTCGGGCGCGCGGAGGAGCACCTCGATCGTCCAGTACTCGACGGCGACGAAGGCGAGGATCTCCTTCTCGCGCTCGACGACGAGCCGCACGGCGACCGACTGGACACGGCCGGCGGAGAGACCGGCCCGGACCTTGCGCCAGAGGAGCGGGCTGAGGGTGTATCCCACGAGCCGATCGACGACTCGACGGGCCTGCTGCGCGTCCACGAGGTTGATGTCGATGGCGCGCGGGTTGTCGAAGGCGGCGCGGATCGCCGACTCGGTGATCTCGCTGAACGTGACGCGGCGGATCTTCTCGGGTGCGAGGTGCGCGGCCTCCGCGACGTGCCACGCGATCGCCTCGCCCTCCCGGTCCAGGTCGGTCGCAAGGTAGATCGCCGGAGCGTCGCGGGCCGCCTTCTCGATCGCCGCGACCTGGCGGACGCGGTCCGGCACGACCTCGTAGTCGGGGGCGAAGTCATGCTCGACGTCCACGCCCATCTCGCCCTTCGCCGGGTGCTCCGGGAGGTCGCGGACGTGGCCATACGACGCGAGGACGTGGTAGTCATCGCCGAGATAGCGCTCGATCGTCTTGGCCTTCGCCGGAGACTCGACCACGACGAGGTTCCTGCTCATCGCGGCGGAGTCTAGCATCGGACCTTCGTCGTCCGGCCACCGGCGGGACATCGCGGCCCGATCCGCCGGTCTCCCCGGCCCCATCGGCCGGCTTCCGCTCCGCCGCGGCTCCGGCCCGGCGACCTCGACGCGAAGACGCCTACGAGTCGCGGATGCGCCTCATGAGGTCTTCGTCGATCTCCAGCTCCGGCTCGGCCTCCTCCGATTCCGACGCCTCGGCGCGGAGCGCGGCGACGACCTCGCCCGCGGATTCGGGCGGGATCTCGACGAACCGGACGTGCTGGAGCGGGAAGAGGAAGACGGAGTCGCTCCGGTCCACGAACCCCGGCCGGCGGCCGGCCATCGTCCGCAGGTTCGTGCAGACGACACAGACATCCTCGGCGGTGGGAAGGGCGAAGAGGTCGGCGATGAGCGGCTGGTCGTTGATGACGTGGATGACCGCGTCGCGGATGAGCGGCACCGGCGCGCCCTACGGGCCGTAGAAGTCGATGACGATCCGGACGTTGCCACTGTGGACCCAGACGCCGACGCCCGCGCGGGTGTAGGCGGCGTTCATGAGGTTCACGTAGTGCCCGCCGTTGTAGGACTTCTCGTTCTGGAAGTACACCTGTGTCGCCACGGCCCCGCGCATCGGGTCGCCGGACGGGCAGCCGATGTTCTCGGCCCACCGGTAGCTCGTATAGCCGGCCCGGCTCAGCCGGGTCCCCGGGTTCCCGTCGAGGAAGTGGTTGCACTCGCCCCGCTCCGCCATGTACTTCGCATAGGGTCGGGCGACCTTCGCCGAGATCCCGGCGTCGTAGACGATCGGGGCGACATTCCGGCCGCCCGGGCTGCTGCACGACCCGTTGGAGGTCACCCATCCGCCCGTCCGCGTGCAGTTCATGAGCCCGAGGTAGTACCGCTCGACCGACGCCCACGAGCCGCCGCCGACCGCGGCACCGGCGTTCGCGGCGGCCGCGGGGCTAACGGTCGATGGCCTCGGGTTCGTGGCCGCGACCGTCGGCGCTCGCGTCACCTTCGGCGGAGGCGGCACCGGCTTGCTCTCGACGACGAACGACACGGCTCGCGCCGTCTCGAGCGGGACTCCGACCTGCGATCGCGCCGCCGTCGTCACCTTGAGCACGACCTTGGCAGCGTACGGGAGGGGTTTCGCCGGCGTGAAGACGAGCACCGAGTCGCCCTCGGCCCAGGTGATCTTCCCGGTGATCCGCTTGCCCGCCGCGGTGACGAGGAAGGCCTTCGCGGTGCGGGCTCGGTCCATCTTCTCCGTGAACCGGACCGACAGCACGGCGGTCCGGTCGACGTCCTTGGTCGCCGTCACGGGGCGGAACCGGACGACGGTGGGGGCCGCGATGGTCTTCGCCGCGAACCGCGGGAGCTCGGGGACGAGCGCGCCCTCCGCGTCCTTCACGTCGCCGACGAGACGGACGACGTACGCGGTGTCGGGCTCAAGGAGCGCCGCCGGCGTGAACGTGACGATCGTCCGACCGTCGACGGTCGAGGCCGTCACCTTCCCCTTGATCGCCGGCGTCACCTTCAAGGCGGCACGCACGGAGTCCATGTCCATGACCCGGTCGAACGTGATGCGGAACGCGGTGTCCGAACGGATCCGCTTCTCGACGGTGTCCGTGGCGGCGATCGCGGCGGTCGCAGCGGCACGCGTGACGAACGCGGCCCGCGCCGGCGTCGCGAGCATCGCGCCCGTACGGTCGAGGGCGCCGGCGTCGACGGTGATGGTGACGAACGTCCCCGGGCTCCACGGTCGGACCGGGGAGACGACGAGGCGTCGGCTCTGGTACTCCCAGCGCAGTTGGACGAGCGCCGGCGGATCGACGCGGATCGCGGCAGCCACGCTCGCCACGTCCATCGGCACGCTGAAATCGATCGTCACCGCGTCGGTGAGCTGCGCGTTCGTGCGCAGCGCCGCGCTCAGACGAGCCTCGACGATGGGCGTCGCTGCTGTCGCAGGTCGGGCTGACGCGTCGCGCGGTGCGAGTGCGACGGCGCCTGCGCCGACGAGTGCCACCAGCCCCACGATGATCGCGATCCTCGACGCCATCGACCGCCTGACGGCGGACGCGAGCACAAGGGCAGCGACGACGGGGACGGACAGCGCTGTGGCGGCGAGGTTACGCAATAGCTCCTCCTGGTTCGTGCGCTGCGGCCACGGGCAAGCAGCCACGCCCGGACGGGACGCCCTACGGTCCTCGTGCAGGGTACAACGGGTGCCGCCGTTGAGGCAAACGCGCCCCGGATCGGCCCGCATGCGCATCTCATCCGAGATCCACGAG
>JBAWVU010000270.1:0-4182 GCA_037147135.1 Chloroflexota bacterium | reverse complement strand
GGTCGGGCCGTCGTCGTCTACGGCCTGCTCGGCGGGACGGCGCGGCTCGTCCACCGGGTCGGGCTCGGACCGGGCCTGCCGATCGGCTGGCTGCACGTGATGAACTGGGCAGGCCTCCGGGGCGCGGTCGCGATGGCCCTCGCGCTCTCGCTGCCCGAGACGGTCCCGGACCGGACGCTCCTCCAGGGGATCACGTTCGGGATCGTCCTCTTCACCGTCATCGTCCAGGGGACGACCGCGGGTCGCGTGGTCGCGTGGGCGGGGGTGACGACGGGCGAGGCCGAAGAGTCGACGGCCTGACAGGGAGGGTTCCCCGGGCCTCGTCGGGTCAGTCGCGCTCGCCGGCCCCGTCGCCGCGCTCGCGGAGGAAGCGCTCGATCTCCGAGATGAGATCGTCGCCCGATGGCCGGCGCGCCTCGTCTACCATCGACTCCAGGCGTTCGAGGTACGTGCGGGTCGAATCGTCTGCCGCCGCTGCCACGTCGAGGCGCGCGGCGAGCTGGCGGGCGTCGTCGGGGAGCGCCCCGAGCGGGACCTCCTCGCCGAGATGGCTGCCGACGGCGCGGAGCAGCTCGATCGCCGCCGCCGGGTACGGGCCGCTGAGGTAGTGCGGGACCTGCGCGAAGTAGCCCACGGTCGGGATCCCCGCGTGCGCGGCGGCGACGTCGAGCACCGACAATGCCGCGGCGGGGACGCGGAGCACGCCATCGGGGCCGGGCGAGACGCCGCCACGGAGGAGCCCGGGCCGGGATTCGGTTCCGAGGATCGGGACGGGACGCGTGTGCGGGACCGCGGCAGGGATGGCGCCGATGCCGATCCACTCGGCGACGCCGAGCTGCTCGGCCAGCTCGATCGTCGCCTCCGACAGCTCGTGCCAGCGGAAGTCCGGCTCGGGACCGCTGAGCACGAGGATATCCCGGTCGCCCACCCGCGCGTGACGGACCGAGAGCTCCGGCCACTCGAGCGACGCCAGGCGCCCATCGGCGATCTCCAGCGTGGGCCGACGGGCGCGGTAGTCGAAGAGCCGGTCCGCGTCGAAGACCGCGACGACCTCGCCGCCCTCCGCGAGGACGCCCGCCGCTGTCGTCGCCGCCGCGCCCGCGTCCACCCAGCCATCGAAGGCGACGAGCAACGTCGGCGCGATGAGGTCGGGCGTCGAGTCCAGGCGGTAGAGCGTCACGCCGGTAGCATAGCCAGCGCGGCATCGTCGCCTCGCGGCCTTCGCGGCCTTCGCGGCCTTCGCTGCCCGACATGCCCGGGCTTTCGGGACCGACGACTCTGGCGACGTAGGCCGCCGCACCCGGACGCTGTCGCGCATGAAGAACGACGGACAGGACGTTACCGTGCCGGCGGCGGCCCGGGCCGGTGCCCCGATCACGCCGACGGCCCTCGGTGGCGACGGGCGGGCGGCGAGCCTCTTCCGCGATCCCGACGGGGCGTTCGGCCCGCAGGGCGCCCGCGTCGAGGCCGCCCGCTGCCTGTTCTGCTTCGACGCGCCGTGCGTCGCCGCGTGCCCCACCCACATCGACGTGCCCGGCTTCATCCGCCGGATCGCCATCGACGACCCGTTGGCGGCCGCGCGGACGATCCTCGCGGCGAACCCCCTCGGCGGGACGTGCGCGCGCGTCTGCCCGGTCGAGCGGCTCTGCGAGGGCGCCTGCGTCCGCACGCAGCTCGACGGCCCCGTCGCGATCGGGCTCCTCCAGCGCTTCGCGGTGGACGCATGTCGCGAGTCGGGTGCGCCGTTCTTCGCGGCGGGTCCCGCAGTCGGAGCGCACGTGGCCGTCGTGGGGGCCGGACCGGCCGGCCTCGCGTGCGCCGTCGAGCTTCGACGCGCCGGGATCCGCGTGACCGTGTACGAGGCACGCGAGCGTGCTGGCGGCCTCCCCGCCTCCGCGATCGTGCCGTGGCGACACGGTCGCGAGGCGACTGCAGCCGAGGTGTCCGAGGTCGAGCGAGTCGGGGTCGAGATCCGCACCGGCGAACGGATCGGCGGTGCCCTCACCGTCGACGACCTGCTCGCGGCGCACGACGCCGTCTTCCTGGGACCCGGCCTCGGACGCGGGCGCCGCCTCGGGATCCCCGGCGAGGAGCTCGGCGGCGTCCTCGACGCGCTCGACCTCCTCGAGGCGGTGGTCGATGGTGGGACCGCGAGCCTCGGGATCGGCCGGCGTGTGGGCGTCATCGGCGGTGGGAGCACCGCCCTCGATGCCGCGGCCGCGGCCGCCCGGCTCGGCTGTGACGAGGTGACGGTCTATTACCGGCGGACGGAGGCCGAGGCGCCCGCCCACCCGCATGCCCTGGAGCTCGCCCGGTCGCTCGGAGTCCGGTTCCGGTGGCTCGCCGCGCCCTCCGGGATCGCCGGCGACGCCGGACGCGTCGAGTCGGTCCGGTTCGAGGCGATGCGCCTCGGCGACGCCGGTCCGGACGGCCGCCGGGTCCCGAGCCCGGTCCCCGGCGGCGGGTTCGATGCGCCGCTCGACACGGTCATCGTCGCGATCGGGCAGCAGCCCGTCACGGACCTTCTCCACGAGGCGGGCGTCGCCCACGACGATGGATGGATCGCGGCGGACCGCGTGACGGGCAGAACGTCGCACCCGCGGATCTGGGCCGGCGGCGACGCCGTGAACGGCGGCCGCGAGGTCGTCGATGCGGTGGAGGCGGGCAAGGTCGCGGCACGGTCGATCGTGGCCGCCCTCGCGGAAGGCCTCATAGAGGCCAGGGATGTCGCGCCCGGCGGCCCGACGGTCGAGCCGGTCTCGCCGGGGTCGCGTCGGCAGGCGCTCGCGGTGGACCTCTCGGTCGACTTCGCCGGGATCCGGAGTCCCAACCCGTTCTGGCTCGCGAGCGGGCCGCCCACCAACACCGGGGAGATGGTGGCGCGCGCGTTCGAGGCCGGCTGGGGTGGGGCCGTCTGGAAGACGGTCGGCGAGCCGATCGTGAACGTCACGTCGCGCCTGGGCTCGCTCGATCTCGCGGACCGGCGGATGGCCGGGATCAGCAACATCGAGCTCATCAGCGATCGTCCGATCGAGACGAACCTCGCGGAGATCCGCGAGGTCAAGCGTCGCTTCCCCGCCCACGCGGTCGTCGTCTCGCTCATGGTCGAGTCGAACGCCGCCGCGTGGCACGACATCGTGCGTCGCGTGAACGACACCGGTGCCGATGGGATCGAGCTCAACTGCGGCTGTCCGCACGGGATGGCCGAGCGCGGCATGGGCGCGGCCGTCGGCCAGGTGCCCGACTACCTCCGGATGATCGTGGAGTGGGCGAAGGAGGTATCCGAGGTCCCGGTGCTCGTGAAGCTCACCCCCAACATCACCGACATCACCGCTGCCGCACGGGCGGCGCGCGAGGGCGGGGCGGACGGCATCGCGCTCATCAATACCATCAACTCGATCGTCGGCGTCGATCTCGACACCTGGCATCCGCGTCCTGCCGTCCGCGGTCGCGGCACGCACGGCGGGTACTCGGGGCCGGCGGTGAAGCCGATCGCGCTCCACATGGTTTCGGCGTGTGCGCGGGACCCGCGCGTCGGCCTCCCGATCTCGGGCGTGGGTGGGATCGACGACTGGCGCGACGCCGTTCAGTTCCTCCTCCTCGGCGCGACGACGGTCCAGGTCTGCACGGCCGTCATGCACCACGGCTACCGGATCGTGTCGGACCTCATCGACGGGCTGTCCGACCACCTGCGCGCCCGGGGGCTCGCGAGCCCGGCCGAGCTCGTCGGCCGCGTCGTGCCGGCGATCGGCGACTGGAGCCAGCTCGACCTCGGCTTCCGGCTCGCGGCCCGGATCGACCAGGCGCGCTGCATCGGGTGCGGGCTCTGCTACCGGGCGTGCATGGACGGCGCTCACCAGGCGATCCGCCTCGACAGGCCCGACGGTCGCGTGACGCCGGTCGTGGACGACGACGAGTGCGTCGGGTGTCGACTCTGCGAGTACGTCTGTCCGGTGGACGGGTGCGTGACCATGGAGGAGGTCGGGGCCCGCGCCCCTGCATCCGCCGTGACGTAGCCACGCGTGCAGACACGGTGCCGACGGGGTCGTTGCCGAGTTGCGCAAGCGCGCAAGTACGGCTAGACTGCGGGCACGTCACGATGTCTCGCCAGGGACCTGCCCTCGGGGGCCTCGCGACCTCGACCCACCCGATCCGAACGGAGCACCCCATGGCACTCAAGAC
>JBAWVU010000269.1:0-4216 GCA_037147135.1 Chloroflexota bacterium | reverse complement strand
ATCTCGGCGACCTTCTTGGCGGCGGGCTTCTTGGCCGCCGCCTTCTTGACCGCCGGCTTCTTCGCCGCAGGCTCCTCGGGCGCCGCTTCCGCCGCGGCCTCAGGCTCCTGCGCAGCCGACGCCGGCTCCTCCGCCGCCTGCGCTCCGGCCGACGATGCCTCGGCGAACGCCTCGGCTGCAGCCTCCGCGGCGGCCGCGGTCCGGAACGTGATCTCGGCGCATGGGACGCCGGCGCGGAGGAGTGCCTCGGCGAGAGGCGCCGCCGCCGCCACGTCCGGGATCTCGACCACCGGCACGATCCCGATCCGGCCGAGCCGCTCCACCACATCGGCCGGCACATCGGCCGGGCCTGCGTCGGCCGCGCCCCCCGCCCCCGCGAGGTCGTTCACAGCACGTCCACCGTGAAGCCGCCGTCCACGACGATCACCTGGCCGGTCGCGTATGGGAGATCGCCGCGCAGCAGCGCCGCCACTGCCCGCCCCACGTCGTCGGGCGTGCCCCAGCGACGCTCGAGAGTCAGGCCGTCCGCGATGAGAGTGTCGTACGTCTCCTTCACGGGGGCCGTCATGTCCGTGAGGATGAGGCCGGGCCGGATCTCGAACGCATCGATCCCGTGCTCGGCGAGGCGCACGGCGAAGACCCTGCTCACGATGCCCAGGCCCGCCTTGCTCGCGCAATAGTCGCCCCGGTGCACGGAGGCCACCGTCGCATTGATGGAACCGATGGTCACGATCCGGCAGCGGGATCCCGGTTCGACCTCGCTCTGCCGGATCATCACGCGTGCCACGGCCTGGGTGAGGAAGTACGGTCCCTTGAGGTTCGTGTCGAGGACCAGGTCCCACGCCTCCTCGGTCGCGTCGAGGAAGTCCAGGCGGCCCGGCGACGCGATCCCGGCGTTGTTCACGAGCGCGTCGATCCGGCCGAACGCGACCAGCGTCCGGTCCACGATCGCCGGGCGGGCCGCGGTCAGGGAGATGTCGCCCCGGACGTAGACCACGTCGGTCCCGGACGCGCGCAGCTCCTCGACCACGGGGGCCACGGCGTCGTCCGGGCGCCGGCCGTTGATCGCGAGTCTCCAGCCTTCCGCCGCGAGGCGGCGTGCGATCCCGAGACCGATCCCGCGGGTCCCGCCGGTGATGAGGGCGACGCGTCCGCTCATGCCTTCCTCCCGAGAGGGCCGAAGAACGTGTAGTACGGGCCGCCGTCGAGCATCCGCTGCACGAGGAGCGCGGCCTCCACGAGGTGGTAATCGCCCCACATGACCGCCTCGCCGTGGGGCACGCCCGATCCGGTCGGACAGTGGTCCCACCCGCGCGGCCGGTGGTAGACGCCGTGGAGGAGCAGTCCCTGGTGGTCCGGATCGACGGACAGGTACGGCTCCTTCAGCAGGCGCAGGACCATCCGGAGGCCGGCCGCCGTGTACCGCCGGCCACCCGGTTCGCCGCGACCGGTGAGGTAGCGGCCCAGCCGGAGGAGGCCCTGGGCCCCGATCGCCGCGGCGGAGCTGTCCACCGGCTCGTGGGGGTTGAACGGGTCCGCCGGCCGCGCGAGGTAGTCGCCCATCAGGGCGAGGCCCGGGGCCCCGGTGTCCCAGTAGGGGATCCCGTCGGTCGGCGTGTTCCCGAGGTAGAAGTCGCACGCGGCGGCGGCGGCCCGGAGCATCATCGTCGTGATCTCCGCCCGGCCGCCGAACGGCTCGAGCTCCTCGTCGCTCAGCACGTCGAGGAACTCGAGCTCCTCTGCGTAGCCGACCATGACCCACGCGAGGCCACGTGTCCACGTGCTCCATGGCGCGTAGCCCTGCTGGGTCGCGGATGTCCGGAAGCGCCCGTCGTTCGTGTTGAAGACGCTCTCGTGGGCGACGCGGCCCGGGACATCGTAGATGTCGCGACCCTCGCCGTAGAAGACGTTGCAGACCGCCGTCGTCCTCGCGTGCGCGATGCCGCGCCCGAGCAGCGAGATCGCCTCGTCGTTCTCGCCCATGAGGTGATGGCCCAGCAGGTGCGAGAGCGAGAGAGCGCGAACGGACCGGATCGTGTCCGCGAAGAGCGACTGCGGCCCGTTGAACGAGTGGATGTAGCCGCCGCCCCCGTGCGTCCGCGTCCAGCGTGCCGCCTGGACCGCACCGCTCGCCTTGAGCGCGATCTCGTAGAACCGCAGCTCCCACGGGTCGTACGGGAGCCGCCCCTCGAGCATGAGGCGGCGCAGGTTCCCGTACGTGCTCACGTTGTTGAACCCGTGGTCGTGGACGCCGATGTGCGAGACGTGGGACGCCATGTGGGCGACCGTCCCGTCGCGGCCGAGCGCGAGGAAGCGCTCGTCGCCGATGGCGTCGAACTGGAGGATGGCCCAACCGAACTGGAACCCCTGGGTCCACTCCGTCCAGCCCCTGCTCGTGTAGCGGCCCCGCACCGTGAACACGGGCGACCCGTCGCGCGGGTCCCACGCTCGGGACAGCGCCGCGATCTTCCGGCCGGAGACGGGCCAGAAGGCGTCGAGGCTGGGCCGGAGATCCTCCGGGGTGATCCTCTCGTCGACGATCATCGGACCGTCACCGCACGATCCGGGCGCCGGCGCCGGCGACGACGGCACGCAGCTCGGCCAGGGTGACCTGACTCGTGTCACCGCGGGTCGTCTGGAGGAGCGCGCCGTGCGCGGTCCCCACGTTCACGGCCTCCTGCGGCCCGGCCCCCTCGAGGAACGCGAAGGCGAACCCGCTCGCGAACCCATCCCCGCCGCCCACGCGGTCCTCGACCTCGAGGTCGAACGTGGGTCCCCGGTAGAACGCGTCGGACTCCCGGTCGTAGAGGATCGCGGACCAGCCGTTCCGCGTCGCGCTCACGACCTCGCGCAGCGTCGTGCCCACGACCGCGAGGTTCGGGAAGTCCGCGACGACCCGCCGGACCATCGCCGCGAAGGACTCGACCGGGAGGGCGGTGAAGGCGTCCCCGACCCCCTCAACCTCGTACCCGAGGACCTTCTGGAAGTCCTCCTCGTTCCCGATGAGGCAGTCGATGTAGGGGATGAGGGGTCGTGTGATCGCGATGGCGGTCGCGCTGTCCCACAGCTTCGACCGGAAGTTCAGGTCGTACGAGACGACGAGGCCGGCGCGTCGCGCGGCCGCGAGGGCTTCTGCGGTCACCGCGCGGGTCGACTCGCTGAGACACGTGAAGATCCCGCCGGTGTGGAACCAGCGGACCCCGCGCCGCTCGAAGAGGTCGTGCCAGTCCACGTCTCCGGGCCGCATCTGCGACGTGGCGCTGTGGCCCCGGTCGTAGATGGTCACCGACGGCCGCGGCCCGGCGCCGACCTCGGTGAAGTTGAGGCCCATGCGGGCCTTCCGGCCGACGCCGTCGTACGGGAGCATGACGACGGCCGACGTGTCGATCCCGGCGGCCCGCGCGTGGGCGCGGACGAGGGAGCCGAGCGGGTTGTCCACGAGGCCGCCGACCCACCCGGTCCGGAGGCCGAGCCGCGCGAGGGCGTACGCGACGTTGTACTCTCCGCCGCCCACGTGGACCTCCAGCGTGGTCGCGAACTCGATCCGGCCGTGCCCCGGCGGGCTCAGCCGGACCATGCACTCGCCCAGGCTGACGAGGTCGAGCTCCGTCGTCGACGCCGGTCTCAGCTGCACGTCCCACTCTCCTCGGCTGCGATCCCGACATGCCGGGAAGCGCTTTCTCAGGGCGTGAGCATAGAGCGGCAGCCCACCCGTGTCGATACCCGCCGGGCCGGCGGTCCATCCGCCGCGCGGGCGAGGCGTCAGGCCCGGGGCACGACGAGGAGCGAGGAGTGCCGAGGGCCTGACCGGGGCGGGGCCGTGCTTCCTCGCACGACGATCGGGATCGGCAACAGGGACGGTGGCGCGGGCCGCTCCCCGGCGAGCACCTGGACGATGAGGCGCCAGGCCATCCGGCCGAGATCCCGCTGTGGGCTCGCCGCGGTCGTCAGCGGCGGCCTGACGAAGCGGGCGAAGGCGATGTCGTCGAACCCGGTGAGCGACATCTCCCGCGGGACGTCGACCCCGAGCTCCGTCAGGCGCGAGAGCGCCCCGAATGCGACGAGGTCGTTGAAGCACATGATCGCCGTCGGCCCCAGCGCCAGCGCCGCGTCGAGCGCAGCGTGGCCCGCCTCGATCGAGGAGCCGGCCGGGACCGAGGTCACGCGCAGGCCGAACGCGGCCGCCCCGGTGACCGCCCGCCAGCGCTCCTGCTGC
>JBAWVU010000268.1:0-4237 GCA_037147135.1 Chloroflexota bacterium | reverse complement strand
GTCCCGATGACGGCGATGGCGGCGGTCCGGTTCCGCCGCGTGCCCAGGCCCCGCGGGCGCCCGGCCGCGCCCGGGGCTACGCCTCCGGCGGCGCCACCGCGGGGAGCGGGTCGGTCGGGCCGACCCGTTCGACGACGTGCTCGCGCTTCTCCCTCGGCAGGAGGAGGGAGAAGACGACCCCGAGAAGGACGAACGCGAGGGCGACGAAACCGGCCATCCGCGCGGCGTCGACGAACGCGTGCTCCCCTGCGGTGACGACCGCCTCGAGGACGGGCTTCGCCTCCGGCGTCGTGAGGAACGGGGCGAACTCCGCGGGCACGGTGCCCGACGCGGCGATCGCGGCGGGGTCGCCCTTGAATGCGGTGATCGCCTGTCCGGCCGAGCTCTCGATGGCCGTGGCGAACCCCTCCTGGACGACCAGCGGCAGCTGCGGCGCGTGCTCGGCGAGCTGGGTGCGGACGCCACCACCCAGGCCCACCGCGAGGACGGTCCCGAGGATGGCGATCCCCAGCGCGGACCCGACCTGCCGCATCGTCGAGTTCGTGCCCGACGCGAGGCCCGACTTCTCCGGCGGGATGTCCCCGAGGACGATGCTCGTGAGCTGCGCGGTCGCGAAGCCGACGCCGATCCCGTAGATGAAGAGCGGGGGGACGAACAGGAGCGCGTTCACGTCGACACCGATGAGCAGCGTGGTGAAGAGGATCCCGACCGCCTCCAAGCCCATGCCGACCGTGACCACGCGCCGCGGCCCGTACCGTCTCGCGCCCTGGGCCGCGAGTGGGGCCGCGACGAACGCGCCTGCCGCGAGGGACACGAGGAGGAGGCCCGTGTCGAACGCAGAGAGCCCGAGGACCGCCTGGAGGAAGAGCGGGATGATGAAGAGGAGCCCGAACTCGCCGAGGCTGACGATGGTGCCGGCGAGGTTCCCGTACCGGAACCCCGGGTAGCGCCAGAGGCCGAAGTCGAACAGGTAGAACTTGTCCGCGCGCTCACGCCGGATCTCCAGGACCGTGAACAGCACGAGGGCGAGCATCCCGCCGACGATGAGCACCGGGATGATCGAGATGTCGGTCGAGGGCCACGTCCACCCGAGCACCGTGAACGGGGCCTTGGGGGTGAGCCACCCGTAGGTCTGGCCCTCGATGAGGCCGAAGACGATGGCGCTGAGGCCGGTCGTGATGAGGATGAACCCCGGGAGGTCGAAGCCCGGCTTCGCGTGCTCGTCCCTGGACTCGCGGATGTAGTAGAGCGTGCCGAGGATCGCGATGATCCCCACGGGTAGGTTGATGTAGAACGCCCACCGCCACGACAGGTACGTGGTGAGCCATCCGCCGATGAGCGGCCCCACGGCCGCCATGCCGCCGATGACCGAGCCCCAGATGCCGAAGGCGATCGCGCGGTCGCGGCCGCGGAAGTTCGCGTTGAGGATCGACTGTGTCGCGGGGAGGATGGCGGCGCCGCCGACGCCCTGGAGGAGACGGGCGGCGATGAGCATCTCGCCGGACTGGGCGAGGCCGGCGAGCATCGACGCGGCGATGAAGAGGGCGAGACCGCCGAGGTACATGACCCGGCGGCCGATGACGTCGCCGATCCGGCCGAGCGTGACGAGGAGCGCGGCGAAGACCAGGGCGTAGGACGTGTTGATCCATTCGGCCTGGGTGAGGTCGAGCTTGAGGTCGCGGATGATCGACGGGACCGCGACGTTCACGATCGTCGCGTCCACGATGATCATCGACACGCCGAGGCTGAGCATCCCGAGCCCGATCCAGCGGCCGCGACCGCTCGGCGCCATCGAGGCGCCGCTCGCCGCCTCCGGCCTGGCCGCGTCTATCGCGCGGTCCGTCGTCGTCACGTCTTCGTTCTCCATCCGTGCTGCGGGCCGGCGGCCCGGCGACCCCTGGTGGTCGCGACCCGGCGCGTGGTATATACTTGCGCCCCGAAATGGTTTCGTTGAGGAATGATATACGGATGGCGAGGATGTCGCAAGTGGCTTCGGGGGAGACCGGTCCGGGGATGGGTTCGCCGCTCGACGGCGCCACGGCGGAGTCGCTCGAGACGGCCCGCCTCGTCGTCGAGCTCCTCCACGTCGCCTACGCGACGCGGCGGGACGACGCCGGGATCGGCGCGACCGCGATGCACGGGTCCCGCGCGGGCGATGCGCGCCGGGCCGGCGTGCGGCTCTCCCCGCACGCGGTACGGGCGGCGATCCACGTCTACCAGCACCGCGTGGTGACCGTCTCGCAGCTCGCGACCGGCCTCGGGATCTCGCAGGGATGGGCGAGCCGGGTCGTGGAGGAGCTCGAGGAGCGCGGCTACGTGGTCCGGGAGCGCGACGCGGGCGACCGTCGCGTCGTGTGGGTGCGGCTCTCCCCCGACGCGACGGAGGACGTGGAGCGCGCCTTCCGGTGGCGCGATGACGCGGTGTCACACGCGCTCGACGGCCTCACGGCAGACGGGCGGGCCGCCGTGCGGGCCTTCCTCCGCCACCTCGTGGACGAGCTCCAGTCCGGTGCGTCGGCGGACCACACGCCGGGAAGCTAGCAGGCCCGGGCGCCGACGGCGTCGTGCCGGCCGTCTTCCCGGTCGTCGGAGTCGGCTGATCGTCGTTCAGCCCGGCAGCGGGATGAGGTGGACGGCCGATGCCTTGAAGGTCGCGACGACCCGAACGCCCTCCTCGAGCGCCATCTCCGTGGCGGACGCTCGCGTGATCGAGGCGACCAGCGGGATCCCGCAGTCGATGCTGACTCGCATGAGCGAACCCTGGGACACCATCCGGGAGATGCGGCCGGGGAGCTGATTCCGGGCGCTGGAACGCCCCTCCGCGGACCACAGCGTCACGTCCTCCGGCCGCAGGCAGCACAGGACCGCGCGCCCGGGTCGGACGGCGGAGACGGCCTCGATCCGGCATGGGCCGACGTCGACGAGGGCGATCCCTTCCTCGGCCGAGACCACGCGGCCCGGCAGGCGGGTCTCGGCACCGACGAAGGCGGCCACGTCCTCGTCGAGCGGCGCCGAGAGCACCCGCTCGGGCGCGTCGTACTGTCGAAGTCGCCCATCGACCACGACCGCCATCCGGTCGCCCAGCCGGACGGCTTCGTCGAGATCGTGGGTCACGATGACGCAGGCGACATGCGTCTCGCGCAGGAGCTGCTCGAGGTCGTCGAGCAGCTTCGCGCGGGTGGCCGCATCGACCGACGCGAATGGCTCGTCCAGGAGCAGCAGGTCCGGCTCGAGGACCAGCGCCCTCGCAAGGCTGACCCGCTGGGCTTCGCCGCTCGAGATCTGGCGGGCAGGGCGGCGGCTCAGGTGCTCCACGCCCAGGCGTCCGAGCCATTCCATGACCCGGGGGCCGGACTCGGCCGAGGACACACCCCGGAAGCGCAGCCCCGCCGCGACGTTCGCGAACACGGACGTGTTGAGCAGGAGGGGGTCCGGCAGCACGAGACCGATGTGTCGACGGTACGCAAGCTCGTCGCCGGTCCCGACGGGCGACCCGCGGAACGACAGGTGTCCGCGCGCCAGTCGCACGAGGCTCGCGAGGGCGAGAAGGAGGGTGCTCTTCCCGGCCCCGTTCGGGCCGACCACGGCGAGGGTCTCGCGGTCCGCGATGGCCAGGTGGTCGATCGTCAGGACGGGGCGCGCGCCGCGGACCACGACGAGGTCGCGGACCTCGACGAGGGCCGGCGGCATCGCCCGGTCGGGGGAGCTCTCCGGCTCGCAGGCGGTCACCTTCGCGGGCTCACGGTTTCCCGGCCCGGAAGAGACTGCGGCCGGCGGAGTCCCGCCGCGCCGGCCAGCTTCAGGCCCGCCGCGAAGCCCCGACCTTGCGCGTGGCGCAGGAAGCGCACTCTCCCCGACGTCCCGAGGCCGGGGATGTGTTGGATCCTTGCGCCTGGCGCACACGTGCTGCATCCGGCCTGTCCGTCGGGCCGGGACCCACGCATCCCTTGCCCGTGACGCGAGCCGCGTGCATGAGCCGCGCCCCGTCCGACAGGTCTTGCGTGGGGCGCACGACGAAGCCCGGGATCTGCGCCGGGCGCGGGAAACGGGCGACCCTCGGGCTGGGACACTAGCGCCGTGGACCGCGCTGCTGCGCCCACGTGAGCACGCCGTTCACGAGGAACGCGAGGGCCAGCAGGATGATGCCGAGCGCGACCGCCCGGGCGAACTCTCCTCGCCCGACCTCCAGCACGATCGCCGTGGTGAGCACGCGCGTCTGGTGCGCGATGTTCCCGCC
>JBAWVU010000267.1:0-4257 GCA_037147135.1 Chloroflexota bacterium | reverse complement strand
GAGGTCGGCCGAGACGCGTGTCGCCGCGTCGAACGATCGCTGGAGCCCATCGGCGGCCTCGCCCGCCACCTGCGCCGCCTCGATGTACGCGACCCTCTCCTTCGAGAGTGCCTCGCGCAGGCCCGCCACCTCGAGCCGGAGTCCCTCGCTGCTCCCGGCGATCCGGTCGAGGTCCGGCCCGAACCGGCCGACGGACCCACCGAGCTCGGTCGTGGCCCTGTCGAGCCGCTCCATCACCGCCTGCGTAGTGGTGGTGCTCCGGTCGAGCTGTCCGGCGAGGTCTCCGATGGAGACGTCGAGACGTCCGTTCATCGCGAGCATGGCGGTCACGGTCATCGCGACCGCCGCCTGTGCGTCGGCCATTCCATCCAGGCCGGTGCTGACCCCTGTCGCGGCGGACCGGAGGTCGGAGACCGCCTGCTTCAGGTCCCGCGTGAAGACACGGAAGTCCGACAGCTGCTTCTCGCGCCCGTCCGCGAGCATCTCGAAGTGCACGCGTTCCGCCCGGAGCTCCGACAGCAGCGCGTCGCTCGTGCGCTGGAACCCGTCGGCGACCGCGGCGAGGTCGCCACGCTCGGCGAGCACGAGCGACGCGCGCCACGCGAGCTGGGAGAGCTGGCTCCGGATCATCGCCGCGCTGCGCTCACGCTGCGCCTGCGCGACGTTGGCATCGCCGTGGATCACCCAGGTGAGGCCGAGGATCACCCCGATGACGATCAGGTCGATGAGCGCGACGCGCGACAGCGTGAGCACCGCGGACAGGCCCGCGATCCCCGTCGCATGGCCCCCGAAGCCCTCCTCCCACAGGAGGAGGAACGGCCGCGCGACGAGTCCTGGATCCGCCCGTATCGCCGCGGGATAGGCGAGCGCGGCAAGGAGCAGGCCGAGCCAGGTGACGAAGATCGGCACGAGCACGAGCACGTTGCGCGTCCGCTCGAGCATCGCGATGCGGCGGTCGCCGAGCGACAGGTCCCGGATCCGGTCGGCGGCGCCGTCGGGGTCGATGACCCGGTAGACGTCGACGCCGACCCACCGACGATCGAGCGGGTCGTCGATCGTCGAGGCGATGGCATCGAGCCTCTCGGCCCGGTCGGGATCCCCGGGCCGGAGGTCGATCGCGGCGCTCCGCAGGTCCGAGCCCAGGGAGTCGGCCCCGGGCGAGGGCGTCGGCCGCGTGCCCGGGGCGGCCGCGGGGATGCCGTTCGACGGATCGGCGGTCATCGATCCCGCTCCGCCGAACCTGCCCGCAGCTCGTGACCCCAGCGGAGCCGCGCGGCCATGCCCGCCTCTGCGAGTCGCGTGCCTGCGCCGTCCGGATCGATCGCGCGAAGCGCCATCCACGTCGACGCGACCTGCTCGTCCGTCGCGCTCGCCGGCCACGACTCAAGGTCGGTGATGTCGCGCGCCAGGCCCCCGCTCGCCGCCGGCGCGGCGATCGCTGCGGCCCGCGCGGTGGCGCGTGCGGCGGCGCGTGACGCGGCCGGTGCCGCGACGGCCCCGTCCCGCACGGCGGCCGACCCGGCGGCCCGCGCCGCGACGCGGCTCCCGGGCCCGGGCTCAAGCTCGCCGGCGGCTCCCAGCGTGGGCGCAGCCGGAGCTTGGATGATCCTCCACGCGGCGTCCGCCAGCGCATCCGGGAGGCGGCAGCCCTCCGTGACGCATCGGGCGAGCGCCACTTCCGTCTGCGACGGATCGCCCGCCGACACCGCGGCGGCGAGCGCGTCGGCCGCTCGTGCCCGCCGCCGGCTGCCCTCGACGACGAGCGCGTCGGCTGGGTGGAGCGTGGAGCCGCCGAGCGCGGGCGACGAGGCGATCGCCACCACCGCCGCGTCGTCACCGTCGCGAGCGGCGCGACGGAGCGCCCCGAGCGCGTCCGCCCATTCGTCGAGCGCGCGTCGAGTGCCGGGGTCCAGCTGGGATCCGCCCTGCCCGTCGAGCACGGCTCGCAGTGCGAGAGCCTCGTCGACGTCACCGTCGCGCATCGCATGCATGATTCGGGCCCGAGCCGAGACCCGGCCGGCCGGCCGCGCGCGATCGAGGACGCCGGCCCATTCCACCGGCGCAGGGCAACCGTCGAAGTCGGATGCGTCCCACGCGCCGCGGAACATGTCTGCCAGGTCCGGGTGCCATGAGTGGAGCCGTCCCAGGGCCTGCTCGCGCGCCGGGCACCGCCTGCCGAGATCCTCCTGGCGGAAGAGCGATCCGTCGTGATGGAGCGCGTCGCCCTCCACGACCCCGAGGATCTCCGCGATGCAGACCGCGAGGGCGAATCGATCGGCGCGCCGGGCCCAGGATCGTCGGGCGTCATCGGTCGCCCAGGGCGCCGTATAGCCGTCGGTGCCGACCCGGGTGGCGGCCTGGTACTCGAGCGACGGGTGCCACATCGCGTCCCAGTCGATGATCGAGGCGCCGAGCTCGGTGACGATGAGGTTGCCGCCGGACAGGTCGCGGTGGCTGACCTCCGCGCGCTCGAGCGCTTCCACGGAGCGTGCCAGTCCCACCGCGACCGCCGCTCGCTCCCCGGCCTCGACGCCAGCCCCTTCGGCCATGCCGGAGATCATGTCGGCCCAGAGCGGTCCGCGGACCAGCGGCATGAGGACCGTTCCCTCGATCCAGTCACGGAACGCGGCCCCGGCGAAGGCCCGGGGCCCGTCCTCGACGCTCGCTCCGGCGAGGACGAGGCGTTGCCAGCCGGCCCGCATGTCGAAGCCGTGGGGCACGAGAGCGGCGATCGACTCGACATAGAGCCGCTCCGGCTCCTTGCCCGGAAGGAACTTCTTGAGCACCCACCGATCACCGGACGTGTCTGCGGCATCGACGTAGTACGCCCGTGCCTGGCCTCGGACGATCTCGATCGGCCCTCCGCCGAGCTCCTCGCCGTGGGCCTTCAGGGCCATCGTGCGGCCACCGATCACGGCCGGCAGGCCCGACGACAGCCAGTCCTCGGGGACCGTCATGGCGCGAACGGGTCGCGTGGCAGGGACGGAGCCGGGGCCGGCGCCGGTCCGGCAGGCAGAGGGGTCGGCGGCAGGACCACCTCGCCGCTCGGGAGCTCCGCGAGTCCGGGCGCGGCCCACATAGGGCTCTGGGGCTGCTGACGATCCAGCCAGCCCAGGTACGCCAGGTCGTCGATGGGCATGTCCCTCAGTCGCGGCGGCCGAAGGGGCGGGCCGGCGACCGCCGACACGGTGGCCGTCCACTCACCCGGCGACGGGAAGCCGGCGGGATCGCGCGCCGCGACCGCGGCCACGAAGAGGTCGCCCGCGCCCGGGACGCGCTCCGCCATCACGCCGGCGATCGACTCGACGATCGGCGTCCGCCGCTCGAAGTCCTCGTTCGTGAAGAGGCCGCCATCAGCGGCGAGCGGGCTTCCCCGGTCCATCGCGAGGAACTCGGCGCAGAGCACCGCGAGCGCGAAACGGTCGGCGTGCGGGGCCCACGTCGTGTCCGTCGCCTCCGCGCTCCTCGGGATGACCGGCGACATGTACCCGTTCGTCCCGAGGGTCGTGTTGGCCGGTCGGCGCAGCGACGCGTGGAACACGCTGTCCCAGTCGATGAGCGAGACGTCCCACCGATCCGGCTCGACCAGGACGTTGCCGCTCGAGAGGTCGCGGTGGGAGACCCCGGCAGCCTCCAGGGCGCCGACTGCGTCCGCCAGCGCGCGACACAGGCGGGCTCGCTGGGCGGGGTCGGGAGCGCACGCTCCGTCGCGGATCCTGTCGGCCAGGGCCGCCCAGTCGAGGCCCTTCACGCGGGGCATGAGGACCGTCCCACCGATCCACGCGGCCAGGGCGGGCGGGGCGTAGCCGGCGGCGGCGTCGAGGCCATCGACGACCCTGCGCCTCGATCCGCACTCGAACGCCGGATCGCCGGGGAGCAGGCCTGCCACCGCCTCGAGGTACGCCCGGTCCAGCGATCGACCCCTGTGGAACTTCTTGAGGATCCAGCGCGTGCCGCTCGGCTCGGCCAGGTAGAAGACCTCGGCCTGGCCGCGGCTGATCGACAACGACGACCCGGGCAGGAACGGGCTGTCCACCGGCCGCAGCGGGAGGCCTTCGAGGAAGGTCGTCCTGCGCGACCGCAGCCACCCGTCGACCTCGGGCGCGGGCATCGGTCAGGCCCGACTCGAAGGCGGTCGGCGACGCCGCTGCACGACGACGAACGAGATGTCGTCGTCCTGGAGTGCTGGGTTCGACAATTCATGGAAGGCTTTGAAAAACCGCTGGGAGCATTCATCAATGCCGAAACGAGCGGCTT
>JBAWVU010000266.1:0-4278 GCA_037147135.1 Chloroflexota bacterium | reverse complement strand
GCGGGCTCATCCTGGGCCTGCGGGAGCTCGGCCAGGACGTCGCGATCCTCACGGTGTTCTCGGGCGTGGGCTCCCTTGGCGCATGCTCCCCGGGCGGCCTCACGCGCTACCAGCGCGAGGCACTGGGCTTCGGGCCGAAGACGGTCTCGCCCAACACCGAGGCGTTCGACGGGGCGGACATCCACGACCGCGCCCGGACCGGGCAGCCGCTCATGGACGACGTCTCACGGCAGGGCGTCGTGCTCACCGACGATCTCGTGGACGCGCGCGCGGCCGGCGACGTCATGGCGGAGCGTCGCCTCGAAGACGAGCGATACGCCGCCTTCGCCGAGGCGTCGATCGACTTCCTCGACCTCGCCGACGCGGTCTTCCGCGGCTACGAGGGCGACGAGGCGCTCCTCGGCCGGCCCCGTGACGACGATCCGCCTCCGGTCGACCTCCTTCGACGCGAGATCGCCCGGCTGGAACCGCAGAAGGTCTACCTCCCGCTCGGGATCGGCGACCACGTGGACCACCAGCTGGTGCGCGAGGTCGGGATCGCGCTCCTCGGCGAGACCCGACGCCGGGTGATGCCCGGGCCGCAGTACACGGGACGCGTGACGTTCTACGAGGACTTTCCGTACGCCTGCTGGAACGAGTTCGCGCGGCTCCAGGAGTTGCCCGCGGACGCGCTCGCCGGCCTGCCGACCGATGTCGCGCTGACGCCCGAGTACACGGACATCGCCGACCAGGTGGAGCGCAAGATCCGCGGCATCGCCCTGTACGAGAGCCAGATCGAGCGGCTCTTCGGCAGCATCGACGAGATGGCCGACGCGGTGCGGATCCAGGGGACGCGGATCGGGCGCCTCGGCGGCACGGCGGGGATGGCCGAGCGCTACTGGGCGACGAGCCTCCGGTCGTAGGCGACGGGATCCGGGCCGGCGGGGCCTGGCGAGCGCCAAGCCGCGCGAGCGACGCGGCTGCGGGACCAACGGAGCGATGCCTGTCAGGGGCGTCTTGATGGTCGCCGTGGCGTCCTCACCCAAGGCGTGCGATCTTCGCGGGGGCCGCCGAGGCGTACGCCTCGAGCGACTCCCGAAGCACTTCGCTCACGTTCCTGCCCTCGGCGGCGGCCCGGGTTGCGAACCCGGTCGCGCAAGGCTTCAGGGACGCGGACCTCGACTCGCGGCGAGTGCCCCCCTGCCGCCGCGTCCAGGGACGGTCGACCGGGTCGCGGCAGCCACGTGGACAGATCGAAACCCCGCTCGGCTCTCAACCAGCCGGTCGAGCTCGGCATCCGACAGCACGCGCCCGCTCCTAGCCTTCACCTGCACCGCATCTCCTCCGCGTATTCCGCGGCGTAGCTCGGACGCGACCGCATAACGTGGATCACGACATGTCCGCCATCTGCTCGCTCCACGGCGGCGACTTCGAGTGAGATTCCGTTGGCGTCCGGACCAGGGAGCGCCGCCATTACGTCGTACACATCCCCGTCGTCAAGGACCAAGCCCCGACCGCGGTGGAGCGCAGACGGACGCGGTCATCCCGCGATCTCGTCGCCCGAGACAGGCGTGGGCTGCACGGACCTGTGCCCCTTCGGCGAGGCTCGCTCCTGGCGGCCACGTCGAGGTCGCGGTGGTTCACGCGTCTGAACATGCGACCGATGTCGTTCGTCGAGAGCGGACACTCCGCGCGAGACGAATCACTCGCCGCCCTCTTCGCGGGCGCGACGCACGGGCAGCGGATCCCGGTCTCGATCTCCGCACGATCGTCGAGAGCATCGTCATCGGAGGATCGCCCACACTGATCCGGCGCGACCAACAGACGCCAGGCTCGCCACTCGGGGATCTTTCGAAGAGACCCGGCGCGTCGATCTGGGGCGACTCGATAGACCGCGTCGACAGCCTTACCCGAGTCGCCGGGCATGTCGATACCGACCGTCTCGGGAGACCCGAGTTCCTCGGCGTGGTCACGGGCTTGGGGGCACGCCTATCGGCGGAATGCCGGCACGTCCGTCATCCCCATCAGCGCCCTGGCGGCCTGAACGCTCGCACGCAGCATCACCGGGCGCCCTCGGGGTGCCCGCACGTCGCATCATCGCCCCGACCGCCGCCTCCCAGGCCGATCGGCGGGCCGGGACCATCTGGCGGCCCTCACACGGGACCCCGACGAAGAACCGACCGCAGCCGCGAACGGCCGACCCGGCCCTTCACCCGTGGTGCCAAGGGGCACCGCATCGCTTTCCCGGCCGCACGGCCCTCCTGACATCGCCCCCGGACTGCAAACAGGACTGCAAGGTCAGCAAGCCAGAGTATCCCGTGGGTCGTAGCCGCCAGAGACTCCTGGCGCCAAGCCAGCACCGAATGGCGAAGCGCGCAGCGAGCATCGCGGCTCGGGAAGATTCCAGCCGCTGCGGTGTTGCCGAGGGATGTGATGTTCTCAAGGTCCCGGCGAGGTCATCGTTCTCAGGGCCAATCGATGACCGAGTTCGCCATGATCCTCCCGGTGTTCTTGTTCCTTCTCCTCATCGCCGTCGACGTCGGACGCCTGTTCTTCTCGCAGATCGAGATCAACAATGCTGCGCGTGAAGGTGTCGCGTACGCGGCGACGAGCCCGACGGACACGGCCCTGATCAAGGCTCACGTGGTTCAGGAGACGAACGCCCAGTCGCAGCGCGGAGCAGGAGCGATCTCGGACCCGGTCGTGACCTGCAAGGATCTGGCGGGCGCGACGATCGCGTGCTCCAGTGCGTCCGGCGGGACCGGGGCGGGGAACACCGTGACTGTCAGCGTGACGGAACCGTTCACCTTCCTCACGCCGTTCATCCAGACCGGGTTCCCCCCGCTGTGGGGCGGGTTCGGCAACGACTTCAAGCTGGGCTCGTCGGCGACCGCCGTCGTGCTCGGGTACGCGCCACCGACGATCGTGACTCCCCCGGGCACGTGCACGCCAGCCACCGCGAGCTTCACGGTCGCCGTGAACGTTCTCACGATCACCACGAACCCACAGGCGTCGACCCCGAACAGCGGCGAGTTCAACATCTCCGGCTACAACTGGGACTGGGGCGACGGCAGCGAGATCGAAGTCGGCACAGCCACGTCAACGGTCCATGCGTACGCCGTGGCGGGCACGTACACGGTCACATTGAGGACGACGAACCAATGCGGCGAGGCGACGGCCTCAGCAGTCGTCACGGTCAGTAACACCCCGCCGCCACCGCTCTGCACCGTTCCGACCGCTTTCTTCAGCTACGAGCGCAACAACAAGAAGGTCCAGTTCGAGGACAAGTCGACCGTGGCCGATGAAGACAACTGCTTCATCACGGATTGGCTGTGGAGCTTCGGCGACATGACCCCGCCGAAGACGTCGAACGCTGAGAATCCGGAGTTCAAGTACACGGACACAGCTACCCACGAGGTCACCCTGATCGTCACGAACAGCGCCGGCGCCTCGGCGCCGTACAAGCACACCCAATGAACCGGAGCGGTCGCGTGGGGACTGCAGGCGCCCGTCGCGGGCGATCCGGCAATGGGCAGACCCTTGTCGAGTTCTCCCTCGTCATGCTGTTTGGCTTCATCCCCATGATGTTCGGCCTGTTCGACGTCGGTCGGTACGTGTACATGAACAGCGTCCTTTCCCAGGCGGCGCGTGAAGGTGCGCGCCTCGCGGCGGTCGAGGCGAGCTGGATCGGATCCAGCGATCCCAGCTGCGGCACGACGGGTGGTCCCGTCTGTCCGGCGACGGCAGCGGCGCTCAAGACGGACGTCCTCAACGCCGCGAACCGGATGGTCGTTCCCTTCGGCCCGATCAGCAGCGGCAACCTCTACATCAGCTGTGACCCTGCCGCCGGTCCTGCTCCAACCGGCGCCTGGCCATCCGGGACGGCGTGCACGGGCGCGGTCGGCCAGACCGCGGGCACCGGGGCGCCGGGCAACCTCATCTCCGTCCGGGTGGTCCTCACTTTCACGCCGGTCACCCCAGGGCTCAATCTCATCGGAACCATCACGACATCGGGCTCGGCCACGATGGTCAGCAACTAGGGAGTCGGAACGATGAGCATTCGATCGGCTGACGCGCCGCGAGAGCACGGCCAGGTGATCGTGCTGTTCGCCGGTGGCCTTGTCGCGATCGTCCTCTTCGTCGGCCTGGTGGTTGACGGCGGCTTCGCCTTGGCGCAGCGACGCGAGGCCCAGAACGCGGCCGAGATTGATATTGCCCCAGACCTTGGTCGCCATCAGGTCGTGGGCGAAGGCGCCCAGCAGCACGCCGCCATTTTTAGCCGCCGTCAACAGCAGGTGC
>JBAWVU010000265.1:0-4285 GCA_037147135.1 Chloroflexota bacterium | reverse complement strand
GCCTCATCCCCGCCCGCCCGAGCGCCGCTGGCCGTCAGGGCACGCATTCCCCTCCGACCTGCGTGAAGGCCGTGCCGCATGCCGGCAACGTGTGGTCGGACGCCCGCGCGGCGTCCACGACCTGCTTCACCGCCTCCACGACGAGGCCGGGCTGGGTGTTCGGGATCGTGTGGGTGGACCACGACGCGATCACGTGCCGCGCGTTGGACGATGCCGTGGCCGTGTCGGTCCCCAGCTTCTCCCAGAGCGTGTCGTAGTCCGCGCTCCAGAACGGCAGGTCCGGCGCGTGGGAGAGGACGATGAGCGGCAGCGCGCCCAGCGACCCCGCGACCTTGCCCCCCTCGAGCTCCTTCATCGCCTGGATGTCCCCGTACAAGGGGCAGGAGGCATCGAGGCACGTCGTGATGCCGAAGGGCGCGAACTGATCCGTGGCCGGCCCCGCCCACTCGTCCTCGTGCGACGGATCGATCGAGACGATGCCCGCGACGTCCTTCGGGTACGTCAGTGCGAACAGCCGTGCGAGGAGTCCGCCGTACGAATGCCCGACGATGACGAACGGACCCTTCTCGCCGGCCTTGGCGAGCGCGGCGTGCATGTCTGCGACCACCTGCGACCAATGGCTCACCTCGTCGTAGCCGCCGGGCCCGCTCCAGCCCTGGCCCGGACGGTCGTACACGCAGACGCGGCTCGTCTCGGCGAGCTTCCCCATGAGGTACTGCGCGGTGGTCACCCAGCCCGAGATGTCCGAGCCGGCCGACCAGACGATCGTCGGGCTTCCGGACCCGACGCACTGGAGGTACGCCGTGTTGCCGTTCACGACGACCGTGGTCCCGGGATGGTCCACCGGCGTGGACGCATGCCACGTGGCGACCTGCTGCATGTCGGCGGTGTTCTGCGCGAGCGTGCAGTCGCCGTTCACGCCGGCGCACGCCAGGGTGTAGATGTCGCCGGACGGCGCGACCCGGGCCGCCACCGCCGCCTGGCCCCCGCCGGGGATCTGCCAGGAGCCCAGCGGCGCGCCGTCGGGCCCGTACTTCAGCAGTCCGAGGAACGGGTCGGCGACCCAGATGTTCCCGGCCGTGTCGACCGCCGCGTCGGGGAAGTTCAGCGGTGAGCCGGCCGAGTCCGCGATCGTGAGCGTGGGGCTGCCGGTCGACGACAGGCGCAGGACCTTGCTCCCGCCCATGAACAGCGCCAGCGGCTGCACGGTGGAGGCGACCACGTCGCCGTTCGTGGCCACGGCCACGTCATACGGGGCGGTCTTGCCGCCGGGGGCAGCCCAGGCCGAGACGAACGTCCCGTCGGACGTGAACGTCTGGATGCGGTCGTTGCCCATGTCGGCGACGACGATATCCCCGGCCGGGTCGACAGCGATCCCGCCCGGGCTGGAGAGCTGGCCCGTGGCCGGACCGGTCGCTCCCCACCTCCCCTTCTGGGTGAGGTCGGACCCCAGGTGCACGACCGCGTCGGCGGTGGTGTCGGTGGCCCAGACGTCGCCCGTCGTCGGATCGACCGCGATGCCCACGATTGTGTCGGGCTGGCCGGGTACGACGTCGAACCCGGCCCACCGGGCCAGCACCGTGCCATCAGGCGCCATCTTCACGAGCGCGGCGCCCTTAGTGCCGCCGGGCAGGTAGACGTCGCCGTCCGCATCGACGGCGAAGAAGGCGTTCGTCGCATACCCGACACCGAACGGACGCACGCTGAAGCCCGTCAGCTCCACCGTGGGTGCGGCGGTACGGGCGACGGCCGCGGGCGATGCGCTCGGCACGGCGGTCGCGGTCGGGGGCGGCGGCGACGCTGGTGGGGGTCCGCTCGTCGAGGCTGGCGACGGTGTGGAGCTGCTGGCACACCCGGCCACCAGGCCGGCGATGGCGACGCACGCGACGAAGCCGGCGACCCGGCCGTGTCCAGCCACGGGACCTCCCTTGGACGCCCCCCACCGGAGGGCGGACCGGGAGCCGTCCAAGCCCTCGCGGGCGGCGGCATCCGCGCACGCCTCACCGCCAGCCACGACGACGAAGATCCCTCTTCCGACGCGTCGCAGCAGCGACAGCGTGCGGCCTTGCCGCCCCTGGGATCCAGGGCGACGGCCCGGTCCGGTCATGATCCGCTCCTCTCGGGACGCAGTCTCCTGCGGGTCGGTGGAGCCGGCAGGCGCAGCACGTCCGCCCTGTCGGCCCTCATGGCGTAGAGATGCACGCACGCCCGGCTTCTGTCCCGCACCATCGCGGCGGCGCGCAAAGGGGCAGAGGGGTGGTGATGCCTGGGCGTGATGGCTCTTGCGGCGCAGGATCTTCGACCGCAGCGTGGGACAGCAAGCCGTCCCGCACGTATCTCTATGGCATGACGGGGCTCGCTGTGGATCAGACCAGGACCTTGGGCGCCATCGTCGAGCGTGCGGCGGCCGGGGACGAGGAGGCGTTCGCCGCCATCGTCGGCGCGTACCAGCAGGACATGGTGCGGGTCGCGTTCGGCATCTGTGGTGAAGCGGACCTCGCGCGTGACGCGGTCCAGGCCGCGCTCATCGTCGCCTGGCGCAAGCTCGCCACGGTCCGCGAGCCCGAGCACGTGCGCTCCTGGCTCGTCGCGGTGGCGGCGAACGAGGCTCGCCAGCTGGTCCGGCGGCGTCACCCACTTCGGCTCGACGAGCTGGCCATCGAGCCATCCGCGGACGGCGGGGCCGAACCGGCGGGGGCGATCTCTCGCGTGGACCTCGCGAACGCGCTCCGGCGGCTCTCGGCGGACGAGCGCGCGGTGATCGCCCTCCGCTACGGCGCCGGGTTCGACTCCGTGGAGATCGGACGCATCCTTGGGGTGTCTGCCTCCGGCGTCCGTTCGCGGCTGGCGCGCCTCATGGATCGGTTGCGCAAGGACCTCGGCGATGCCTGACGACCCCGGGTTCGAGCTCCGCCTCACCGCCGCCTATCGGCGGTACCTCGACGACGCGCCCGAGGTCGACGCCGTCGAGCTCGCACGATCGATCGCACGTGCGCATCCACGGGGCCGTCGCGGCTGGTGGAACTGGCCGGCCTTCGCCCAGCTCGGGCGAGTCGGATGGCTGGTGATCCTCGTCGCCCTCCTCCTCGCCGTCCTGGCCGCGATCCTCAGCGTCGGCGCCTTCCGTCGTCTCCCTGCACCCGACGGGCTCGCGCGCGCGGGCCTCATCGCGTTCGACACCAAAGGCGGCCACATCGTGCTCACGGGAGCGGACGGATCCGACGCGCGGGACATCTCGGCCCCGACTGGCGGTGACCACCTCCCGATCTGGTCGCCGGACGGCACGCACCTGGCCTTCTGGCGGGCGACGGGCGACTTCTTCTCGATCGTCGTGACCGACCCGGACGGCACCATCGAATCCGCCACCCTCACGCAGGCGCCGGTACCGCCCGATACGGCGAGCGCGTACGCCGGCGGCGCCCCGGGCCCGCTCGCCTGGGCTCCCGACTCGCGCCACATCGCGTTCTGGATGTACGTCGACGGGCTGCCCCGGATCCACACGATGTCGAGCGACGGCGCCGACCTCCATGCGATCGGCGATCCGCGGATCCCCGCCATCGACCCCGCGTGGTCTCCCGACGGCTCGCGGATCGCCTTCGCCGGCATGGGCGACTTCTTCGGCGACCAGGGCGCGGCCCCGGACAGCACGGGCCTGTTCGTGATGGACGCGGATGGCACCGGCGTCCGGCGGATCGCCCATGTGGACCACGCGCTCACGGAATCCGACTTCTACGCCTTCCACGAGCCACAGTGGCAGCCCGGCGGGGAGCTCATAGCGTTCCAGGCCGATTCCGACGGCGCCTCGATGCGCGTGCTCGTCGTTCGCGCGGACGGGACGGGCGAGCGGGATGTCTCGCTCCAGGTGGGCGGCCACATCTCCGACGATGCCTGGCCGGCCTGGTCTCCGGACGGGACCCTGCTGGCGTTCACGCGGCCGCGCACGGATTCGGCATCGCGTCGTTCTCCTGTCGTCGGGTACCAGGTCGTCGTCGTCGGCGCCGACGGAACCGAAGTGGCCGTTCCCGCGCACCCCGCCGTCCAGGGCGCGTCCCTCACGTGGTCGCCCGATGGGATGAGGCTCCTCGGGTACTCGCCGGACCAGACGGATGTCGTCGACATCGACCTCTCCGGAGCGCGCCCCACGCGGGTGATCCCCGTCGCCTTCGACCAGGAGGCACGCTGGCAGCGCGTAGCCCCGTGACGGACCGCGCGGCGGGGTCGCGTCGCCGCGTCCCGGACGGCGCCCGCCGGGCCACCGCCATCGCGCCTGCCTGCACGCCGGCTT
>JBAWVU010000264.1:0-4300 GCA_037147135.1 Chloroflexota bacterium | reverse complement strand
CGAGCTCCGGGAACGGCTCCTCGCCTTCGACTTCTCCCCCTGCACGATCTGCAACAGCTGCGACATGGCAGACGAGAACCTCGAGGACTGCTTCGGCAGCCCGACCCCGGCCTGCGGAGGCTGTCTCTGGGCGCAGGGGTTCATCCGGTGTCCGTAGGCGCACCGCACTGTCGCCGGGAACGCGCGCGCCCGCGGCAGGCATCCCTACGGTGTTCGGGGGAGACGCGACGGGGCTTCTCGCCCATTGCGCGGCGGGGCACCGGCGCGTAGCCTACCGAGCGAGGGGACTTCCCTGCGGTGGCAGGCATGCGAACGGAGATGCGCGATGACGGACAGCACACGTGGTCGCCGGCGCAGCACTCGGCGGATCCTCACGCTCGCGCTCGGCGGCGCGCTCATCGCCGCGGCGATGAGCGTCGCGCCAGCCGCGGCCACTCCGAGCACGGCTCCCGGGGTCGCGCTCCCAGCCCCCGCCATCGTCCACGTCGACACGGCGACGATGACCGGCTGGGACGTGTATGGCAAAGAGTACGGGTTCGGGACGGTCCGCCTGAACACATACTGGAACGCCCAGCAGACGGCGTGGTCGAAGCAGACCCTGCGCTTCTCGATGCACGACCTGGGGAAGTCGATGCTCTACTACGCGCGGATCGGCCAGGGGACCTGCGCCGAGGGCCCGGAGTCCTCGATCAAGATCGCGGTCCGCACCAACGCCGCCGGCCGGCTGACGAAGACGGTGACTCTCACGTCCGTGCAGCAAGCGATCATGGCGCGCTTCGCGGGCGAGTACCCGGCAGTGTCGATCACTCTCGCCGACGCCGGGGGCTCGACGGGGGTCTCCATCCCCTGCGGCCAGATCTGGGGCGAAGGCTGGTGAGACGGTCCCGATGAGCCGGCCCGCCTGAGCCCGCGAGCGAGACCCGACTCCGGGGCAGCTGAGCGCGGCGCGAACGAAGGCCACGAGTGCGCGGCCACGGGCTCGCGGGCGCGAGCTCGTGGCCGCGCATGGTCTACACGCGAACGATGGTGAACCGCGGCAGCTGAACGGCGACACCATCGTCGGCACGAGGCGCAATATGGGGAGGTAGCGTCTTCGGTCTCACGGCGCGGCGAATGCGGCGCCGCTGAGAGGTCGGGGGAGACCCCGGGCCGCCCGCCCGGCGGCGACTGGACGTTGCTTTCCCTGTGCATGCACTGAACGACCGAGCGCCGTCGTGAACCGCCCCTCTCCGTCATGGCAGGTTCCCCCAGGAGGTCCCCACCCCATGCGCCATCGCGATGCGACACGGCTCCTCACCCTGGCCGTCGCCCTGGTGCTCCCATTGCAGCTGGCCGCGTGCGGCGGAGGCTCCACGCAGCCGGCGGATGCGCCGGGAGCGCCGGCGGCCGAGGCCGCGAAGCCGTCGGCCAAGCCGGCACCCCTGCTTCTGCCCAACATGGGCACGCAGCTCACGCCCCTCGCACCGACGGGTGCCACGTTCACCGGGCTGAACCCGGGCCTCGCGGACACCCCGGGCTGGCTGGCCGGACAGGCGGTCGCGACCGTCGTGAGCCCGGACCGCAAGACCCTCCTCGTCCTGACGAGCGGCTACAACCGCGTGTTCCGGACGAACGCCGTGAACGGGGTCCTCCCGCAGGACGCGCTGGGCACGTACTTCAACTGGCCGGACTCCATGGAGTACGTGTTCGTCTACGACATCTCCTCGAACACCCCGGTCCAGAAGCAGGTCATCACCGTCCCCAACACGTACAACGGGATCGCGTGGGACCCGTCCGGGAACGGGTTCTACGTCTCGAGCGGCGTGGGCGACGGTCCGTTCGACAGCACCGGCGCCGTCAACCCCGCCGCGAGCACGGGCGACAACGTCCACGTCTACACGCGCGTCGCCTCCACCGGCGCCTGGGCCCAGTCCGCACAGCTGCTGCTCGGGCACACGTCGGGCAACGGCCTCGACGTCCAGGCTCCCGCCGGCCAGCAGCAGCTCCAGCCGAACGAAGCCGTCGCGGTGGACCCCTGTGCCGCCGGCGTCGCCGTCTCCGACGATGGGAAGACGCTCGTCGTCGCGAACTACTACAACGACTCGATCACCGTCTTCACCGGCGGACTGGGCCACTGGTCCACGGGGACGGAGCTCGACCTGCGCCCCGGGAAGAGCGATCCCTCCAAGGCAGGCGTCCCCGGCGGCGAGTACCCGTTCTGGGTGGTCGTGAAGGGCAACGGAGCGAGCGCCACCGCCTACATCTCCAGCATCCGCGACCGCGAGGTCGTCGTCGCCGACGTGGGGCCGGCGCCCAGCGTGACGGCCCGGATCCCGGTGGCGGGCCAGCCGAACAAGATGACCCTCAACAAGGACCGGTCGCTCCTGTTCGTCGCGGAGGACATGTCGGACACCGTCGATGTCATCGACACGAAGACGAACGCCATCCTCGAGAGCATCCCGGTCCTCGCCACCTCGAAGGCGCTGCCACTCATGCTCGCCGCGTACAAGGGCGCCAACCCCAACAGCGTGACGCTCTCGCCCGACGAGAAGCAGCTGTGGGTGACGCTCGGGGCCATCAACGCCATCGCGGTGATCCCGCTGAGCGGCGCCAACGTCGGCGACCAGCCCAGCGGGCTCATCCCCACCGGCTGGTACCCCAACTCGGTGAGCTTCAACGCCGCCGGCACCTATGCGTACGTGGTCAACGGGAAGTCGCCGACCGGCGCCAACCCCGACTGGTACTACAGCTACGGACCGCCCACGCACCGCAACGGCTACGCGGCCAACGAGTACAACCCGCAGCTGGTGAAGGCCGGCCTGCAGAGCTTCCCGCTGCCCACCCGGGCCGCGCTCGCGACGCTGACGTCGCAGGTCGCCACGAACAACCACTTCTCCCACACCGAGAGCGCGGCCGACGCCGCGACCATGGCCAAGGTCCGGGCGGGCGTGAAGCACGTGATCTTCATCATCAAGGAGAACCGGACCTACGACCAGGTGCTCGGTGACGCGAAGCAGGGCAACGGTGACCCGGCCCTCGCCGAGTTCGGCCTCCCTCTCACGCCCAACCTCCACCGGCTGGCGCAGACGTTCGTCACGCTCGACAACACGTACGCGACCGCCGAGGTGAGCTACGACGGCTGGCTCTGGTCCACGGCCGCGCAGGCCCCGGACGTGGTCGAGAAGCAGGAGCCGGTGAACTACGCCGGGCGCGGCCTGAGTCTCGATGGCGGCGGCAGCGGCACGGACCGCAGCGTGAACACGTCGCTCCCCACGGTCGCGCAGCGCCGGGCCGCGAACCCCCTCACCCCGAGCGATCCGGACGTGCTGCCGGGCACGGTGGACATCAGCGCGCCCGACGGTCCCCAGGGCCAGCCGAACGCGGGCTTCCTCTGGGACGCCGCGCTCCGCGCGAACCTCACCGTCCGCGACTACGGCTTCTACGTGGACACGACCCGCTACAACTTCCCGCAGACCTCCGCGTACAGCCTCACGCTCGCGCACGACCCTGCGGCCACGCACACCCAGACCGCCTTCCCGGCGAACGTCGCCCTCGCGCCGTACACCGACCCCTACTTCCGCGGCTGGGACCCCACGTACCCGGACTACTGGCGGTACACCGAGTGGGCGCGGGAGTTCGACACGAAGTACGTGAACGGCGGCGAGGAGCTGCCGAACCTGAGCCTCGTGCGCCTCATGAACGACCACACCGGCAACTTCTCCACCGCGATCGACGGCGTGAACACGCCGGAGCTCCAGCAGGCAGACAACGACTACGCCGTGGGCCTGCTCATCCAGAAGATCTCGGAGAGCAAGTACGCGAACAACACGCTCGTCTTCGTCATCGAGGACGACTCGCAGGACGGGCCGGACCACGTCGACTCGCACCGGACGGTCGCCTTCATCGCCGGCGCGTTCGTGAAGCGCGGCGCGGTGGTGTCCACCGAGTACAACACGATCGACTTCCTCCGGACGATCGAGGAGGTCCTCGGCCTGCCGCCGATGAACCTCAACGACGCGCTCGCGGAGCCCATGGCCGACGTCTTCACCACGACGGCCACGCCGTGGCACTTCACCGCCATCC
Organism: Chloroflexota bacterium; assembly: GCA_037147135.1. GTDB lineage: Bacteria > Chloroflexota > Limnocylindria > Limnocylindrales > CSP1-4 > CAIYQJ01. Next base: position 238 of record JBAWVU010000264.1, on the reverse strand, counting down.
CGTCGGCGCAGCTGTACAACACGCAGCTGCCGCTGCCGCCGAAGCCGGTCGGCCTGGTGGTGCCCCGGCCGTTGCACGACGCCGCCTGGTGGGCGGAGGCCACCGAAAGCCAGGACTTCGGGTCCGAGGACAGCATGGACTTCGGTCAGTACAACCGGATCACCTGGGCCGGCGTGATGGGCGACACGCCCTATCCGGCAGCGCCGACCGGGACGGACCTGAGCGCGAACCGGGAGGC
>JBAWVU010000263.1:0-4301 GCA_037147135.1 Chloroflexota bacterium | reverse complement strand
GACCGTGGACGAAATCATGCAGGCCTATATCGAAGGCTGGCGTCTCGGTCTCAAATCGGTTGCCATCTACCGTGACGGTTCGAAACGCACGCAGCCGATAAGTTCCAGTAAAAAAGGGCTCAATGCCGTCGCGTCCAACGGGACGCGGAGTAATGACACCCCCGAATCTGGCGCGCGCCCCAACCGGACGCGCATGCCGTCCACTCGCCTTTCAATCACGCACAAGTTCGAGGTCGCCAGTCATGACGGATACCTCACTGTCGGACTTTACGACGACGGCAAGCCCGGCGAGCGCGAGCGGGAGCGGGAGGTCGTCGATCCCGTCGACCGAGAAGAGTAGAGCGGCGAGGATGACGGTCACGACGTCCTGGAGCCCGCTCCAGCCGAGCGCGGTCCGGAGCGACGGCTCGACCTGCCCGCCTTCGCCCGCGATCCCCGCGACGACGGCGCTCGACGACGACGCGACGGCGAGCCCCAGGATCGCGGCGGGTACGGGAGCCACGCCGAAGACGAGCGCGATCGCGGCGGCCGAGACCGCGAGCGTGACGAGGATCTGGACGGGCACCGCCCAGAAGAGCGCGCCGGCGTCGCGCCGGATCCGCCGCAGGTCCATCTCGAGCCCGACCTGGAACAGGAGGAGGATGACGCCGACGTCCGCGAGGACCGCCATCTCGGTCGGCTCGGCGACGAAACCCGGCGTCGTGGGGTTCACCACGATCCCGACGACGAGGTAGCCGAGCACGTCGGGCAGCCCGAGCCTGCGCGCGACCCAGCCGGCGACCGCGGCGAGCAGCAGGACGAACCCGATGTCGAAGATGAGGACCGCGGTCTCGTCCACGCCGGGAGCCTACCCGGTGCCGCGGCGCCCGTGGCGTCGTTTGCGACCGCCCGGTTTGCGTTACGCTCCAAAGGTACGGACCAAGATCCCGGACGGAGGGTTCGGTGGGCGATCTCATCCACGAGGCCCGGCGCCGATCGCTCGTGGTCGGGCGCTCGCTCTTCGACTACGCCGATGACCTCGCGGTCGTCGTGCCGGCGTCCTGCCTGCGCACCGGCCGGTGCCGCGAGTGCGTCGTCGAGGTCAAAGCCGGCCTCGACGAGCTGAGCCCTCGCACCGGACCGGAGGGCTTCCTCCGCGACCCGTACCGCCTCGCCTGCCAGGCCTCCGTCGTCGGCGCCGAGCAGGACATCGAGATCGCCGTCCTTCGGCGGCGCCTCCGCATCGTCACCCGGGCATCGGGCGACGTCCCCCACCCCGACCCGGTCGTGGTCCGCGACGGTGCGGCCGTCCTCTACGCGGGCGAGCCGATCGACGAGTGGCGCGGCGCGATCCGCGGCGTCGCGATCGACGTGGGAACGACGACGATCGCGTGGGAGCTCTGCGACCTCGAGTCCGGGGACGTCCTCCACGTGGGGGCGATCGAGAACCCGCAGCGGTTCGGCGGGAGCGACGTCATCAGCCGCATCTCCTACGACACGGGCCCGGATCACGGCGAGCTGCGCCAGGCCGTGCGCAAGGCGCTCAACCACGAGCTGCAGGTCGTCTACCGGGACCTCGGGATCGACCGCCGGACGGTCTACGAGGTCGTGGTCGTCGGCAACGCGACGATGCGCGACCTCTTCTTCGGTCTCGACGTGGGTCCCATCGGCCAGCGGCCGTTCCGCTCCGTCACCGAGACCGCGTGTCGCGCGGGCGAACGCGGGACAACGGCGGTCGTCGCGCTCGCGCATGAGCTCGGGATCCTCGTGCATCCGCGCGCTCGGATCGTCGGCGGGCCGCTCATCGGGAGCCACGTGGGTGCGGACGTGGCCGCCGACCTCGTGGCCGTCGGGTTCGCGGAGGGCCCGGAGCCGGCGATGCTCATCGACGTCGGGACGAACACCGAGGTCGTGCTGCGCGCGGGCGACCGGTACCTCGCGGCCTCGTGCCCGGCGGGGCCGGCGTTCGAGGGCGGGAGCGTCCGGCACGGGATGACCGCGGCAGAGGGTGCGATCGAGGCCGTCCGGATCAGGAACGGCAGGATCGAGTACGACACGATCGGCGACGTCGCTCCCGAGGGCATCTGCGGATCGGGACTCGTCGACCTGCTCGCCGAGCTGCGGCGGAGCGGACTCATGACACCGGAGGGACGGTTCGCCGACGGATCCAGGGAGATCGATGTCGCCCCCGAGCAGGGGATCGCCTTCAGCCGGGCGGATGCGAGCGCGCTCGCACAGGCGAAGGCGGCGAACCACTGCGGGACGGGGATCCTCCTCCGCCTGCTCGGTCTCAAGTCGGGGTCGATCCGCCGCCTCTACCTCGCGGGCGCGTTCGCGAGCTACATCGACATCGGCAACGCAGTCGACATCGGGTTCATCCCGCCGATCCCGGAGGGCCGGATCGAGAAGGTGGGCAACGCGTCGCTCCGCGGGGCGCGCATCATGCTCCTGTCGGCGTCGCGTCGAGCGGCGCTCGACGGTCTCGTGGGGAGGATCGAGCACGTCGAGCTCGAGACGCACGCGGACTTCTTCGACCTCTTCGTCGAGGGATGCCGCTTCACGCCGACCACCGTCTGACGAGGGACCCATGGCCACGTCCACCCGCCGTGCCGCGACGCCGTCGACCGGATCGCACACCATCCCGCTCCGCGATCGCCTGAGCGACCCCGGGGCGTTCGCGACGATCGTGGAGCTCGTCCCGTGGCGCGGCGTCCTCGACGACCCGGGCGGCCAGAAGGCGCGTGCCATGGCGGCAGCGCTCGCGGCGGACCCGCGTGTGCACACGCTCTCGGTGACCGACAACGCCGGCGGGCACGCGATGGCGAGCCCGGAGATCCTCGGGCGGGAGCTGCTCGCGGCGGGGAGCGAGGTCATCGTCCACGTCGCGTGCCGGGACCGGAACCGCAACGAGCTCATCAGCATGGGGTGGCGGCTCGCGAGCGCGGGCTTCCGCAACGTCCTCTGCCTGTCCGGCGACTACCCGGTGGCCGGCTACGAGGGGCTCCCCCGGCCGGTCTTCGACCTCGACTCCGTCGCGCTCCTCGCGATGTACACCGAGATCGCCGAGGGGCGGTGGCCGGCCGCGGGCGACAGGGCCGGGGGACACGGCGGGGGCCCGGGCGCGAAGGGCGGCCCGGGCGCGAGGCCGGAGTTCTTCCTCGGGGCCGTCGTGAACAACCACAAGCGGCTCGAGGCGGAGGTCATGCCGCAGTACCAGAAGCTCGCGCTCAAGGTGCGGGCCGGCGCCGGCTACGTCATCAGCCAGGTGGGCTACGACGCGCGCAAGCAGGACGAGCTCCTCCGCTGGATGCGCGTCGCCGGCCTCGACGTCCCCACTGTCGCCAACGCGTTCCTCCTCACCCGGGGCGCCGCCCGCGCCTTCCACTCCGGGCGGATCCCCGGCTGCACCGTGACGGACGAGCTGCTTGCGGTGGTCGAGCGCGAGGGCGCATCGCAGGACAAGGGCAAGGCGTTCTTCATCGAGCTCGCGGCGAAGCAGGCGGCCATCGCGAAGGGTCTCGGGTATCGCGGCATCTACATCGGCGGCGCGGCGAGCCACGAGGACGTGACGCGGATCCTCGACACGGCCGCGACGTTCGGCACCGACGACTGGCGGACGTTCGCCGGCGAGATCCGCTACGCGCAGCCAGGCGAGTTCCACTTCTTCGAGGGCGACCGCGAGACCGGCCTCTCGACCGACGTCGTGAGCAAGGCGTATCTCCGCGGGAAGCGCCGAGCCGCACGCTCACCGCATGCCCTCCGCGCGCCGCTCGCGTACACGGTGAACCGCCTTGCCCACGACACCGTCTTCGCGCCGGGCACGTCGGGGTTCCGCGTGGGCGCCCGGGTGTTCGGAGCCGCCGAACGTCGGCACTTCACGAAGCCGCTGCACCTCCTCGAGCAGGCGGTGAAGGTGCCGCTGTACGACTGCCGGGACTGCGGCGACTGCTCGCTCCCCGACATCGCGTACCTCTGCCCGGAGTCCCAGTGCGCGAAGAACCAGCGCAATGGGCCGTGCGGGGGATCGCACGCTGGCGAGTGCGAGGTCCCCGGTCGCACGTGCATCTGGGTCCGCGCGTACGACCGCCTGCGGGCATGGGGCGAGGCGGACGGGATGCTCGACCGACGGCCCGTCGTCACCGACAATGCGCTCCGCCGGACGAGCGCGTGGGGGAACGCGTTCCTCGAGCGCGACCACATCGCGAAGCTGTCGGCGCGCGGCGCTCCCGCGGCGCAAGCTGCCGCGGCGCGCGGCGCTCCCGCGGCGCCCGGCACCCCGACCCCGACCTCGCCCCTGACCCCGAAGAAGGATCGCCCCGCAT
>JBAWVU010000262.1:0-4308 GCA_037147135.1 Chloroflexota bacterium | reverse complement strand
GGAGCTGGCAAGGCGGGGCTCAGGCGCCGCCGGCCCGGCGCAGGCGCTCGAGCTCGCGCCGGAGGCGCTTGCTCGGCCGGCCCTCCCCGCGGATGCGCATGATCCCCGGCTCGGCATCCGGCACGACCGGCGGACTGTGATCCACGTAGCAGGTCGTGGCGATGGGGGCTCCGACGCGCGACTCGATCGGCCGCACGACCTCGACGAGGCGTTCGCGGTCGGCGATGAGGGCCTCCACCCGATCGCCCGCTCGAACCTTCGTCGACGGCTTCGCCGGCATCCCATTCACGAGGACGTGGCCGGCCTCGCACAACCGCGTCGCAAGCGGGCGGGTCTTCACGAGACGCACCGCGCACAGCCAGCGGTCGATGCGCGTCTCGTCGGACGCGCGGGGATCAGTCACGCGTTCAAGCATCGCACGGGTCGTGAGGGCGTCGCGGCCATCACTGGCGCCCGCCGCGGCGCGTGATCGAGGCCACGTGGGGGCCGACGATCAGGCCCTGCCGCGCCCCTGCGCCGAGGGCCGTTCGGGCCTCCCGCCCGGCAACAAGAATGCCGGACCACGAGGGGTCCGGCTTCGGCATGGCTTGTCTCGCGTCTCGGTCGGGGCGAGAGGAGTCGCGCCGACGCTGACCAGGGTCGATTCGGACGCGTTCATCGCGATGAAGTCGGACCATACCCGGCGGCACGGAGTCGGTGCGGACTGACGGCCGAGCGAGAGCGTCATCCGCCCTTGCCGCTCCGTGCTCCACGATCCAGAGTCCGAGCCCTCCGCGCGGCCTCCCGTCACGCCGGTTCGAGATGATCCGCCGCGACGTGCGGGTGCCGCCGCTCGAGCGAGGCGCCCTCGACATCCACGTTCGGGATGAGGCGGTCCAGCCAGCGCGGGAGCCACCAGGCCCAGTCGCCCGCGAGCGTCATCAACGCCGGCATGATCAGGAGCCGGACCAGGAACGCGTCCACGAGGACGCCGAACGCGAGCGCGAACCCGATCGGCCGGATGATGGCGCTGTCCGAGAGGACGAAGCCGCCGAAGACCGCCGTCATGATGATCGCCGCGGCCATGACCACCGCCCGGCTTGCGCGGATCCCGAGGACGACCGCGACCTTCGCGGGTGCCCCGTGGGCGTACGCCTCGCGCATCCCCGAGACGAGGAAGAGCGTGTAGTCCATCGCCAGGCCGAAGAGGATCCCCACGAGGATCGTCGGCAGGAAGTTGAGGATCGGCCCCGGCGTGGCGACGCCGAAGAGCCCGCCGAGCCAGCCCCACTGGTAGATGGCGACGGCGCCGCCGAGCGCGGCGAAGAACGAGAGGACGAAGCCGCCGGTCGCCACGAGCGGGATGAAGAGCGAGCGGAAGACGACGACCATGATCAACAGCGAGAGCCCGACCACGACCAGCAGGTAGAGCGGCAGGGCGTCGGCGAGCTTCTGGCTGATGTCGATGTTGCCGGTCGTCTGGCCGGCGACGCCGATCGTGATCCCGCCCTCGAGCGGCGAGGCCCCACGGAGCGCCCTGACGAGCTGCTCGGTCGAGACGCTCGAAGGGCCTTCTGCCGGCAGCACCTGGAACGCCGTGACGGCGCGGTCGGCCGAGGCGCCGACCGGGGCGACGGCGACGACACCATCGAAGGTGGCCAGGCGCTGGGCGACGGCGACCTGGGCGTCGAGGAGCTGCTCCTCGGTGGTTCCCGCCGGCAGATCCGCCACGACCAGGAGGGGTCCATTCGCCCCGTCTCCGAGCTTCTCGCCGATCAGGTCATATGCCCTGTGCTGCGTCGTGTCGGCGTTGTCGGCGGAGCCGAGGGGGAGGCCGAGGCGCAGCGAAGGGGACGGGACCGCGATGACCGCGAGTGCGGCGATGCCGACGAGCACGAGCGCGACGGCCTTCGGGGTGGAGACCGGGCGCGCGGGCGCCACGGGAGCCGGACCGACCTGGTCGGTGAGGTGCTCCTTCTCGCTGCCGCGGAGGATCCGCATCCCGACGAGGCTGAGCAGCGCCGGCGTCAGCGTGATGGCGATGAGGACGGCGATCGCCACGGACACAGCGCCGACGGTCCCCATCAGGCCGAGGAACGGGATCCCGGTCACGTTGAGCGCGACGAGCGCGATGATGACCGTGGCGCCCGCGAAGAACACGGCGTTGCCCGAGGTACCTCGGGCAACGCCGTGTTCTTCGCGGGCGCCACGGTCATCATCGCGCTCGTCGCGCTCAACGTGACCGGGATCCCGTTCCTCGGCCTGATGGGGACCGTCGGCGCTGTGTCCGTGGCGATCGCCGTCCTCATCGCCATCACGCTGACGCCGGCGCTGCTCAGCCTCGTCGGGATGCGGATCCTCCGCGGCAGCGAGAAGGAGCACCTCACCGACCAGGTCGGTCCGGCTCCCGTGGCGCCCGCGCGCCCGGTCTCCACCCCGAAGGCCGTCGCGCTCGTGCTCGTCGGCATCGCCGCACTCGCGGTCATCGCGGTCCCGTCCCCTTCGCTGCGCCTCGGCCTCCCCCTCGGCTCCGCCGACAACGCCGACACGACGCAGCACAGGGCATATGACCTGATCGGCGAGAAGCTCGGAGACGGGGCGAATGGACCCCTCCTGGTCGTGGCGGATCTGCCGGCGGGAACCACCGAGGAGCAGCTCCTCGACGCCCAGGTCGCCGTCGCCCAGCGCCTGGCCACCTTCGATGGTGTCGTCGCCGTCGCCCCGGTCGGCGCCTCGGCCGACCGCGCCGTCACGGCGTTCCAGGTGCTGCCGGCAGAAGGCCCTTCGAGCGTCTCGACCGAGCAGCTCGTCAGGGCGCTCCGTGGGGCCTCGCCGCTCGAGGGCGGGATCACGATCGGCGTCGCCGGCCAGACGACCGGCAACATCGACATCAGCCAGAAGCTCGCCGACGCCCTGCCGCTCTACCTGCTGGTCGTGGTCGGGCTCTCGCTGTTGATCATGGTCGTCGTCTTCCGCTCGCTCTTCATCCCGCTCGTGGCGACCGGCGGCTTCGTCCTCTCGTTCTTCGCCGCGCTCGGCGGCGCCGTCGCCATCTACCAGTGGGGCTGGCTCGGCGGGCTCTTCGGCGTCGCCACGCCGGGGCCGATCCTCAACTTCCTGCCGACGATCCTCGTGGGGATCCTCTTCGGCCTGGCGATGGACTACACGCTCTTCCTCGTCTCGGGGATGCGCGAGGCGTACGCCCACGGGGCACCCGCGAAGGTCGCGGTCGTCCTCGGGATCCGCGCAAGCCGGGCGGTGGTCATGGCCGCGGCGATCATCATGACGGCGGTCTTCGGCGGCTTCGTCCTCTCGGACAGCGCCATCATCCGGCCGATCGGGTTCGCGCTCGCGTTCGGCGTCCTCGTGGACGCGTTCCTGGTCCGGCTCCTGATCATGCCGGCGTTGATGACGCTCGCGGGCGACTGGGCCTGGTGGCTCCCGCGCTGGCTGGACCGCCTCATCCCGAACGTGGATGTCGAGGGCGCCTCGCTCGAGCGGCGGCACCCGCACGTCGCGGCGGATCATCTCGAACCGGCGTGACGGGAGGCCGCGCGGAGGGCTCGGACTCTGGATCGTGGAGCACGGAGCGGCAAGGGCGGATGACGCTCTCGCTCGGCCGTCAGTCCGCACCGACTCCGTGCCGCCGGGTATGGTCCGACTTCATCGCGATGAACGCGTCCGAATCGACCCTGGTCAGCGTCGGCGCGACTCCTCTCGCCCCGACCGAGACGCGAGACAAGCCATGCCGAAGCCGGACCCCTCGTGGTCCGGCATTCTTGTTGCCGGGCGGGAGGCCCGAACGGCCCTCGGCGCAGGGGCGCGGCAGGGCCTGATCGTCGGCCCCCACGTGGCCTCGATCACGCGCCGCGGCGGGCGCCAGTGATGGCCGCGACGCCCTCACGACCCGTGCGATGCTTGAACGCGTGACTGATCCCCGCGCGTCCGACGAGACGCGCATCGACCGCTGGCTGTGCGCGGTGCGTCTCGTGAAGACCCGCCCGCTTGCGACGCGGTTGTGCGAGGCCGGCCACGTCCTCGTGAATGGGATGCCGGCGAAGCCGTCGACGAAGGTTCGAGCGGGCGATCGGGTGGAGGCCCTCATCGCCGACCGCGAACGCCTCGTCGAGGTCGTGCGGCCGATCGAGTCGCGCGTCGGAGCCCCCATCGCCACGACCTGCTACGTGGATCACAGTCCGCCGGTCGTGCCGGATGCCGAGCCGGGGATCATGCGCATCCGCGGGGAGGGCCGGCCGAGCAAGCGCCTCCGGCGCGAGCTCGAGCGCCTGCGCCGGGCCGGCGGCGCCTGAGCCCCGCCTTGCCAGCTCC
>JBAWVU010000261.1:0-4327 GCA_037147135.1 Chloroflexota bacterium | reverse complement strand
ATTGGCGGATGCGGCGTCGGACCTGTCGGCCACCCTCGGATCGAACTACGAAGGACTCCTTCGCACTCGCGCTCATCGGCGTGCTCCTGGTCGCGGTGTGGCTTCCATTCGCGCTGTCCGCCCCGCCGCCCCCGGGCGCGTCCCCGAGCGCGGGAGTGCCCACGCCCACGCTCCCGGGGGGAAGCGTGGCGCACCTCGCGACGCCGCGGATCACGCTCCCGGGCGGGACCTCCCCGCCCACGCCCGCCGCCACCGGGGGCTCCCCGGCCGCGTCCGCTTCTTCGGCCCTGTCCGGCTCCCCGGCCACGTCCGACACCCGGTCGCTACCCCCGGGCGGCGCCGTGGCCACGCGCATCCGGATCCCGCGCCTCGGCATCGACCTGCCGATCGTCGAGGGCGACGGCGTCGACGCCCCGATCGGCAAGGCCGCCCACTACCCGGGCTCGGGCTGGCCCGGCGGCGGGACGAACATCTACATCTACGGCCACGCTCGCGAGGGCATGTTCCTGCCCCTCTGGAACGCCGAGGTGGGGGACGTCGTGACGCTGGAGCTCGCCGGCGGCGGCCAGCGTTCGTACGTCATCGTGCGGGTCCTGCCGAAGGTCCCGTGGAACGCGACCAACTACCTCGCGGCCACCCCGAACGAGATCCTCACCCTCCAGACGTCTACGTCCTACTACGCGTCCGCGCCGCGCTTCGTCGCGATCGCCGAGCCTGCCCGGTGACCGACCCGCAGCAGGGCGGGCCCGGGGACGCGCCCGTGGGTCCCGGGATGCCTGGGGCCCGGTCGGACGAGAGCGATGGGACCGGGTGGGACGCGACCGAGCGGGATGCGACCGGGCAGGGCGCGGCCGCGCGCACGCCGTCCGCCTCGCGACGGCGCCGACGACGCACCGACCGGGCCGGCAGCGGCCGGCGCTGGGGGCGGATCGCCGCCGTCGTCATCCTCTTCGTGCTCGCCGTGGTCACGGTCGTCGGGATCGTGGGCGCGGCCACGTACCTCCCGCTCGTCACGGACGCGCAGCGCACGCGCGACGAGCTGCAGGCGCTCGCGGACAAGGTGAGCGCCATCGGCACGGACGTAAACGCGGCGGCGATCGCGGGCCTCCGCACGGACCTTGCCGCCGCGTCGGCGGACGTGGACCGGCTCGCGAAGGTCGCCCGCGACGACCCGCTCCTCGGGATCGCGCGCGTCGTGCCACCGCTGCGCGACCAGGTGGACGGCGCCCGTGCCGTCCTCGACGCGGGGCAGCTCACATTGAGCGCCGCGAGCAGCGCGCTCGACCTCGGCGATCGGTTCGTCGCCATCCGCGACGGGTCGGCCGCCCTGCAGCCCTCCGGCTCCCCCCAGCCCTTTGGCTCCCCCCAGCCGACCGCGGCCGCGGTCGGCTCCTCGCGCGTCTCGCAGGTGGTGGAGCTCATGGCCACCTCCGTTTCCACGGTCGACTCGATCGCCGAGGATCTTCACGCGGCGGAGGTCGCCCTCGCCGCCGCTCCCGCGGACCTCTGGTCGCCGATCGCGAGCGCCCGCGATCTCCTGTCGTCGCGGCTCGCCGACATCGTCCCCGCCATCGATCGCTACCGGCGCGCGGACGATCTCCTGCCGGCGATGCTCGGCTGGGACGCCCCCATGCGCTACCTCGTCCTCAACCAGAGCCCGGGGGAGCTGCGACCCACCGGCGGCTACACCGGCTCCATCGGCCTCGTCGAGTTCGACAAGGGCCGTCTCTCGAGCATGGCGTTCCACGACGTCTACGACCTCGACGCGCTGAACGACTTCCCGTGCATCGCGCCGCCGCCCGCCCTCGCCGGCCACCTGCTGGGGGCGGCCTGCTGGGAGCTGGCGGACGCGAACTGGTCGCCCGACTTCCCGACGAGCGCGAAGGACGCCCTCCGTCTCTACACGAACGAGTCGCACGACGCCAGCATCGACGGCGTCATCGGCCTCACGACGTACGCGATCGACGAGCTGCTCAAGGTCACCGGCCCGGTGACCGTCCCCGGGACGGACGTGACGATCGCCTCGGGCGAGACGACCTTCAAGGCGCTCGAGAATACCCGCGAGGCCACTTCGCCCGACGTGAACCGGAAGGCCTTCCTCGGCGTCTTCGCCGGCGCGCTCTTCCAGCGGGTCCTCGACCTGCCGGCGTCGAAGTGGCCGGAGCTCGCCGACGCCCTTGGGCGGATCGCGCGCCAGCGCGAGGCGGCGGCCTGGCTCGCGGATCCGCAGGCGCAGGAGTTCGTGACGGAGTGGGGCTTCGACGGCGCCGTGCGCCACGACACCGGCGACTACCTGTACGCCGTGGACTCGAACGTCGCGCCGGTCTCCAAGCTCAACTTCGTGACCGACCGGACCCTGACCGACGCGGTGACCATCGACCAGTACGGGAACGCGGGCCACGACCTCACGATCACGTGGAACAACCGCGTGGAGGCCCCGGAGAACGCGGCGTTCCGCGCGATCCCGACCCTCACCCAGACGATGCTCGGCATGTACACCCGGATCCTCGCGCCGTGGCGGTCGCGCGTCGAAGGTGTCTCCGGGGGGAGCTTCGTGAAGCTCACCGCGCCGGAGACGATCGGCGAGGAGGTCGGCCGGACCTGGTGGGCCAACTACCTCGAAGTCCCGCCCGGGGAGACGACGCTCACGTACCGCTGGACCGCGCCGTACGCCGCGGACTTCGACGGGCAGAACGGCGTGTACATCCTCACCGTCCAGAAGCAGCCCGGGCGCCCGGCGGACACCCTGGACCTGTCGATCACGGTCCCGCCCGGGGCGACCATCGTGGAGACGACCGGCGGCCTCCAGGTGACGGGCCGGACCGCGACCCTCCGCGCGGCGCTCGTGGAGGACCTCGTCGTCGCGATCCGCTACGTCATGGCGCCCTGACCAAGCGGGCCACGCAGCGACAGGCTCTCGCCCACGCCGATCGCCGGCAGGAGCCCGCTACCGCTTCTTCCGGCGGGGCGGCCGGGCCTTGCGAGCCTCGCGCTCGGCCATCCGCCCCGCGATGCTCGCCTCCTGGCCGGCGTCGGACGGGAAGTAGTAGCGCGTGCCCGCGAGTTTGTCGGGCAGGTAGGACTGGCCGGTCCAGCCGTCCTCCCAGTCGGGCGGGTAGCGGTAGTTCTTCGCGTTGGTGCGAAGGTGCGCGGGCACGGGGAGCATCCCGTGCCGCTTCACGTCTTCGAGCGCCGCGAAGTAGGCTCGCCCGGCCGCAGGCGACTTCGGGAGCACGGCAAGCAGGGTGGTCGCCTGCGCCAGCGCGTAGTGCGCCTCGGGGCGCCCCACGAGCTCGAGCGCCCCTGCAGCGGCGACGGCGACCTGGAGCGCGCGCGGGTCCGCCATCCCGACGTCCTCGGACGCGGCGATGACGAGCCGCCGCGCGATGAACCGCGGGTCCTCGCCCGCGGCGATCATCGCCGCGAGCCAGTAGAGCGCGGCGTCGGGGTCACCGCCGCGCAGGCTCTTGATGAACGCGCTCGTGACGTCGTAGTGGCCGTCGCCCGACTTGTCGTACGCGAGGACGCGTTCCTGGGCCGCTGCCTCCACGTCTTCGAGGATCGGAGCGACCCGGCCCTCGGCGTCGCGCCGGCCGGCCTCGTCGGCGAGCGTCGCGGCGGCCTCGAGCGTGTTGAGGGCGCGACGGGCGTCGCCGCCGGCCACCGCGACGAGGTGGGCGAGCGGGTCGTCCGCGACGACGACGCCACCCGTCGGCCCGAGCGCGCCCGCGAGCCCGCGTTCCTCGTCGACGAGCGCGGCCCTGACGATCGACGTCACCTCCTCGTCGGTGAGGGGCTCGAGGCGGAAGACCCGGAGGCGCGAGAGGAGCGCCGCGTTCACGTCGAAGAACGGGTTCTCCGTCGTCGCCCCGATGAGCACGATCGTCCCGTCCTCGACGTGGGGGAGGAGGGCGTCCTGCTGCGAGCGATTGAACCGGTGTACCTCGTCGATGAACAGCACGGTCCGGGTCCGGTCCGCGAGCGCCATCTCGCGCGCCGTCGCGACGATCGCCCGCACGTCCGCGACGCCCGAGAGCACGGCCGACATGGTGACGAACCTCGCGCCGGCGGTTTCGGCGAGCAGGCGGGCAAGCGTCGTCTTGCCGGTCCCCGGCGGTCCCCAGAGGAGGATCGAATCGAGCCGGCCGCGCCCGGCCGCGCGGCGGAGAGGTCCGTCCGGCCCGACGAGGTGGCGCTGGCCGGCGAACTCGTCGAGGGTGCGTGGCCGCATCCGGGCCGCGAGCGGCTGGCGGTCGGCGGGCGGGCGGAAGAGCGGCTCGGGAGAGGGGCCGGAGGAGCGGCGGGAGGGCACCTCGCGATGGTACGC
>JBAWVU010000260.1:0-4336 GCA_037147135.1 Chloroflexota bacterium | reverse complement strand
GCTCCCGGGGTCGCGATTCACGCTCGGGCCGCAGCTCGCGGCGTTCGAGGCGGAGTTCGCCGCGTACTGCGACAGCGCCCACGGGGTCGGGATCAGCAGCGGGACGGCCGCGCTCCACCTCGGGCTGCGGGCGCTCGGCGTCGAGCCCGGCGACGAGGTCATCACCGTCCCGAACACGTACGTCGCCACCGTCTTCGCGATCACGTACGTGGGCGCCACGCCGGTCTTCGTGGACGTAGACCCGGCCACCGCCAACATGGACCCGGCGCGCGTCGCGGCGGCGGTGACCGAGCGGACGCGGGTGATCCTGCCCGTGCACATGTACGGGCAGTGCGTGGACGTGGGCGCGATCCGGGCGGCTGCGCCCGGGATCCCGGTCTTCGAGGACGCGGCGCACGCGCACGGCGCGACGTGCCGGGGGCAGAAGGCGGGGAGTCTCGGCGAGCTCGCGGCGTTCAGCTTCTACCCGTCGAAGGTCCTCGGCGCGCTCGGGGACGGCGGGATCGTCACGACGAGCGACGACGGGCTCGACGCCCGGCTCCGCCAGCTGCGGTACATGGGCCAGGCCGGGGTCAAGCACGATCACGTCGCGCTCGGCTACCAGGAGCGCCTCGACGAGATGCAGGCGGCGTTCCTCCGCGTGAAGCTCCGCCACCTCGAGGACCAGGTGGCCGGTCGCCGGCGGGTCGCCGCGAGGTACGGGGAGTGGCTGGCAGGGACGCCCGTCACGCCGCCCGCCCACGACGCGACCGGTCGGCACGTCTACTACATGTACACGGTGCTCGCGCCTCGCCGCGAGGAGCTCCGAGCGTTCCTCGACGCGCGCGGCATCCGGACGCAGCTCATCTATCCGAAGCTCGTCCCCGAGCAGGGCGCGTACGCCTCGCTTCCGTGGCGGGCCGCGGATCCGCTCGAGATCGCGCGGTCGCTCGTGCCGCGGCTGCTCTGCCTCCCGATGTTCGCCGAGCTGACGGACGAGGAGGTCGATCGGGTGGGCCTGGCGATCCGCGAGTTCTACGGGGTCGCCTGAGCGATGCGTCTCGTCGTCCTCGGGGGAAGCGGGAGCTCGACACCCGAGCTCGTGGACGCGCTGGAGGGCTGGCCGGGTGGGATCGACCGGCGGCCGCCGCTGACGGTCGTCCTCATCGGGCGCTCGCCGGAGAAGCTCGAGGTCGTCGCGGCCGAGTGCCGGGCTCGCGTCCGACTCCCCGGACCATCGCTGTCGATCGAGACCGCGACGGATCGACGACGCGCCCTCGAGGGCGCCGACGTCGTCCTCGACCAGGTCCGGGTCGGCGGGCTTGCCGCGCGCGCCTTCGACGAGTCGTTCCCGTGGGAGCTCGGGATCCCCGGCGAGGAGACGACCGGCCCGGGCGGGTTCGCGAACGCCCTCCGCACCGTCCCGGCCCGGCGGGAGGCGTGGGCCGATGTCCGTGCCGCGGCGCCGGATGCGGTCGTCGTCGACCTGACGAACCCGGCCGGGATCGTCCAGCAGGCCGCCGAGCGCGAGGGCGGCCTCCGCATCGTCGAGGTGTGCGACGCGCCGGCGACCTTCACCCGTTCGATCGCTGAGCGGCTCGGCCGGCCGGTCTCGCGGGTGGCACGGCGGTACGTCGGGACGAACCACTGCGGCTGGTACGTCCCCGAGTCGCCCGACGAGCTGGACCGGCTCGCCGATCTCGTGGTCGGGATGGACCCGTCGATCGTCCGGCTCCACGGGGCGGTGCCGTCCCCGTACGTCCGGTACTACGTGAACCCGGACCGGATGCTCGACGCGCAACGGGGCCGGGAGACGCGCGCCCAGGCCCTCCAGCGGCTCGACGCGGAGCTGCTCGCCGGGTACGCGGCGGGCCCGGGCGAGGCATCCGCCCGGCGGGGCGCCCTCTGGTACCCGCTCGCGGTCGTCCCGTTCCTCGACGCGCTCGTCCACGGCACGGACGATCCGATCGTCTTCGGAGTCCGCAACGACGGGCGCATACCGGGAGTGCCCGACTCGACGATCGTCGAGCTGCCCCATTTCGCGCCGGCGCCCGGCCAGTTCGTCGCGCTCGAGGCGGTACCGCTGCCGCCGCTCCCGTCGCTCCTGCTCGCGCAAGTCGGGACGTACGAGGCGCTCACCGTCGATGCGCTCGTGCCGGGAGCACCGCCCGAGGCCCGGCTCCGCGCGCTCCTCGCCAACCCGCTCGTGCGGGATGCCGATCGCGCCGCGGCACTGCTCGCCGCGATCGACGCCGGATCCCCGGTCGCGTGAGCGGCCTCGTCGGCACGGTCGACATCGGCGCGACGAAGACGCTCGTCGCGGTGCGTCTGCTGCCTCTCGCCGGATGGGCGCACGACGGCGCGACGATCCGGTTCCCGACGCCTGCGACGCCCGAAGGGCTCGTCGACGCGCTCGAGGGGTCGTTCCGGACGCTCGCGACGGCTGCCGGCGGCCGGATCATCGCGGTCGGCGTCGGGACGCCCGGACCGGTCGATGCGGCCCGCGGCATCGTGGTCCACGCCCCCAACCAGGGGTGGCGGGACGTCCCGCTCGGGCCGCTGCTCGCGGAGCGGCTCGGCGTCCCCGTCGCGCTCGACGACGACGCGAACGCGGGGGCGCTCGGGGAGGCGGCGTTCGGCGCCGGCACGGGGACGGACCCGGTCGCGTACGTGACGGTGAGCAGCGGCATCGGGGCGGGCATGGTCGTCGGCGGACGGATCGTAGGAGGCGCCCACGGCGCGGCGGGCGAGGTCGGCCACCTCGTCATCGACGCGGCCGGGCCCCGGTGCGGATGCGGGAGCCGGGGCTGCGTCGAGGCCTACGCGTCGGGGACCGGGCTCGAACGGCGCGCGAGAGAGACGTGGCCGCGCGGCCGCGGACCGGACGGAGGCCCCGCGCCGCGCACCGCCGCGGAGGTCTTCCGGGCCGCGCGGACGGGCGACGCGGATGCCGTGCGGCTCGTCGAGGATGGTGCAGCGGCGCTCGCCCGCGCGTTCGCCGCGATCGTCGTCACGCTCGACCCGGAGCGGCTCGTCGTCGGCGGGGCGATCGGCCTCGCGCAGCCGCGCTACGTTTCACGGGCAGCGGGCCTGGCGCGGAGGCTGACCATCGCGGAGTCACGCTCGCGGTCCACCGTCGCCTTGGCCGCCCTCCGCGGCGAGAGCGTCCTCGCGGGCGCGGCGGCGCTGGGGGCAGGGACGGCACAGGCCGCAGAGACGCCGGGGGCCGGGATCGCCCGGACCACGGCCACACCGGGGAGACCAGGATGACCGAGCCCGTGCCCGGGACGCCGCGCGCGGCGCCGGCCGTCACGCGGATGGCATCGGAGATCGCGGAGATCCCCGACGTCGTCGCCCGCGTCCTGCGTGAGGGAGCGGCCGAGACCGAGCGCGTCGCCAGGCTCATCGAGCGGCGCCGTCCGCGGCTCGTCATGGTCGCCGCGCGCGGCACGTCCGACCATGCCGGGATCTACGCGCGGTACCTCATCGAGACGACGTTCGGCTGGCCGGTCGGGCTCGCGGCCTCGTCCGTCACCACCGTCTACGGCGCCCGGCTCGACTGGCGCGACATCCTCCTCATCGCCATCTCGCAGTCCGGGGCGGGCCCCGACATCGCGGCCGTGATCGAGGCGGCGCGCCGCGGCGGCGCAACCACCGTCGCGCTCACGAACGAGCCCGACTCTCCGATCGCCGCGATCGCCGACGGGACGCTCTTCCTCCATGCGGGTCCGGAGCTCGCCGTGGCCGCGACGAAGACGTACGTCGCGTCGCTGACGGCGATCGCGGCGCTGGCCGGGCGGCTCGCGCCGGAGGCGGAGTGGGCGCCCGCGCTCGCGAGCCTGCCCGACGCGACCGGGAGCGCGCTCGAGGAGGGCCGCGTCTGGCTCGCCGGGGCCGGGGCCGAGGCGGTCGCGGCGTTCGCGCGGGCGAACGAGGCACTCGTCGTGTCGCGCGGGCACAACTTCGCGACGGCCCTCGAGCTCGCGCTCAAGCTCAAGGAGACGGGCAGGGTCTTCGCCGATGGCTACTCGAGCGCGGACTTCCTCCACGGCCCCGTCGCCCTTGCCGGCCCGGGCGTGCCCACCCTCGTGCCGAGGCCAGACGGTCCCGTCGGCGCGTCGATCGACGAGGCGCTCGAGGTGGCGGAGCGTGCGGGCGTGGACCCGTGGATCATCGGCGCGGACGAGGTGGCGGGCCGGCCGCGCGCGCTCACGCTCAGCGCGCCGCTGCCGGAGCCGCTCACGCCGCTCGCGTTCATCGTGCCGGGCCTCCTCCTCGTCGAGGCGGTCGCTCGGGCCCGTGGGATGGATCCGGACGCGCCTCCGGGCCTCTCGAAGGTGACCCGGACCCTGTAGGC
>JBAWVU010000259.1:0-4358 GCA_037147135.1 Chloroflexota bacterium | reverse complement strand
CCTCGCGGTCGTCGAGCTCGGGGGCGGAGTGCCCGTCTGCGGGCCGCTCCACGGCTGCGAGACCGTCGCGTCGAGTCCGTACAGCCGGATCAACGGGATCCCGGTCGCGGTCTTCGGGGTCGCCCTGTCGCTCTTCCTCATGACCGCGGCCCTCGCGTGGTGGCGGACGGGATCGACGTGGCTCCTCGCGGCTCACTACGTCGGGTCGCTCGTCGGCGTCATCTTCGAGACGTACTTCACCTACCTCGAGCTGTTCGTCATCGACGCCATCTGCGTCTGGTGCGCGGCGTACTTCGTCACGCTCCTCGTGCGGTTCATCCTCAGCGCGTACGTCTGGTTCCACCGGCCGAAGGGGACGGCAGCGGGCGACTCGGGCCCGCCGTCGCTCGGGGATGGCTTGTCGCCAGTAGCCCAGCAGGTGCCCGCCGACGACTGACGGCGGCCGCCCGTGAGCGTGCCGCCGCGTTCGCATCGTCGTCGCCCGGAGTCGCGGCGCTAGTAGGGCGGCCAGGGGATGGCCGGCCGGTCCGGGTCGGGCTGGGGGAATCGCCCGGTCTCGACCAGCCGATCGGCGCGTCGACGGGTGAGGCGCACCTCCGTCGCGGTGAGGTGCTCGCGGAGGTCCCGACCGAGATCCCCCGCCAGAGCATCGCGGAGTCGCGCGATGACGGCTGCTTCGTCCGCCGAGATCGACTGCCCGCGCCATGCCCAGAGGACGGTGCGCAGCTTCGGCTCCCGGTGGAAGCAGACACCGTGGTCGACGCCCTGCACGAGGCCATCGGGGCGGGGGAGCAGGTGGCCCACCTTCCGGTCGGCGTTGTTCACGACCGCGTCGAAGAGCGCGATACGCCGGAGGCGCGGGTCCGCGTCGTTCACGAGCGCGACGGGATCGATCGACTCGTCCGCGTCCACCCAGAGCTGGACCATCCCCGGCCCGAACGGGCCGTCCCGCAGGACGGTCGGCGGGACGACATCCCATCCGGAGGCCTCCGAGACGAGGAATGCCGCCCGCTCCCGGGCCGCGAGCGTCCCGTCCGGGAAGTCCCAGAGCGGCGCCTCGCCGCGCACTGGCTTGTAGATCGCCGTTCCCACGAGCGCCGTCCCGTCGGCGGTCCCGTCACCGAGCGCGACAGTGCAGTAGAACGTCGCGTTGGAGGCCGCGACGAGCCGGCCCTCGATCGTGATCCCACCCTCCGCGATGAGGTGCAGAGCCGTCTCATGGTCGATGTCGCCGGCGGCCTGCCGCCCGACGAGACCACCCGGATCGTCGGTCATCGGGCGCTGGATCGGAGGTGCGGGAGGGGTGAGGTGGGCGGCGGGGTGCGCGGGCTAGTTGAGGTACCCGTTCTTCCGCGGGCAGATGTGGCCCTGCGGGTCGAGCGGCTGGCCGCACACCGGGCACGGCGACCGCCCCGCCGCGACGACTCGGGCCGCTCGCTCGACGAACGTCGCCGTGGCGGCGGGCGAGAGCCGGACGCGGACGAAGTCCGGGCCGTCGGGGTCGTCCTCGGCGAGCTGGAGCTCCCCGTCGCCGTCGTCGTCATCTTCCTCGTCGACGTCCGGGTCGTCGTCCCCGGAATCGTCCTCGTCCTCTTCATCCTCCGGCACCATGGCGAGCGCCTGGAGCACCACGTCCCCGCGCTGGGGATCCCAGCCGATCGTCAGCGTCCCCACCCGGAATGCTTCGATGAGCGGCTCGTCGAGGGGCCTGGTATCCCGGCTCCCCACCGGCAGCTCGGTCGGGACGGCGATCCCGCGCGAACGGAGGACCTCGAGGAGCTCGCCGAGGCGCTGCGCGAGGGCCTCGACCTGGATCTTCTCGAGCACGACCGACGCGATCCTCCCGCCCTCCCGGGCCTGCAGGAAGAACGTTCGCGAGCCGGGCTCGCCGACCGTGCCGGCGATGAAGCGGTCGGGGGAGTCGAAGAGATGCGCGCGACGGACCATGGATCCTCCGTTGACGGGTCGGCCGCTGGCGGCGCGTCCCGAAGCGGGAATGTACACCCTCAGGGCCGGCGACCCCGGCGCCGCCCGGGCCCGGGCACGAGGTCCGTGACGGATCCGCCGACATCGTTCGTCCGCACGACGAACGTTCCCGCCTCGGCATACCGGATGACGGTGAGCGAGCACGGGTCCGCACCGATGTGCTGGAACCCGTCGAGGTGGAGCCCGAGCGCGTCGGCGACGATGGCCTTGATGACGTCGCCGTGGGTGCAGGCGAGCCACGTGGCGTCCGGTCCGAGGCGCCCGTTCACGTCCCGGACCGCCTCGACCGCCCGGGCCGACATCGCGCGCAGCGACTCGCCGCCGGGGAACGCGGCCGCGGACGCATGGGCCTGGACGACGCGCCAGAGCGGCTCCTTCGCGAGCCGCCTGATCTCGCCGCCCGTCCACGTCCCGTAGTCGACCTCGAGGAGCCGGTCGTCCGTCTCCACCTCGAGAGGTACGCCCGCGTGGTCGCGGTGGGCGGCGATCGCGCGCGCGGTCTCGAGGCATCGCTCCAGCGGCGAGCTCACGATGGCCGCGAGCGGCACCGGGCGGAGCCGATCGGCGAGCGCGGCTGCCTGCGCACGCCCACGCTCGTCGAGGGAGATGCCGGGTGTCCGACCGGCAAGGGTCGGGCCCGTGAGCGCCGTGAGGCCGTGGCGGACGAGGAGCAGCGTCGTCACCGCGCGAGTCTACGCGGGGCCCGGCGTGACGAGCGCGCCGGGCCTCGCGGTCAGCGGCCGGCCGCTACTGCGTCACCCCGCAGACGACCCACTTGCCGTTCTCGACGACGAGGTCGACGGTCGAGTCGACCGGCTCGCCCTGCTCCAGTGTCCCGACCATCGAGGTCAGCATGAGCGCGACGGTGGCGTCGTCGACCGGCATGCCCTGTGCCGCGAGGACCTTCTTCACGAGGTCGGTCATCGCCGTCTTGTCGACCGCCATCTTGAGAGTGCCGGTGAGCGAGACCTTCGCCTTGTCCGCCGACTTCTCGAGCTCCTTGAAGGCGACGTTCTCGAACTTGATCGTCATGGCGTCGGTGATCGCCTTCGCGTCGATGCCCTCCAGGCTGCCGGCGAGCTGGCTCCCGATGTCGAACGTCTCCTTGATCTGGTCCTTCTCGGCGGCGCAGGCGATGTCGGGGATCTTGTCGAACTGCTTCTGCTCGACGAGGGAGACGAAGTCCTTGACGGTGGCCGTGGGGTCACCACTGTTGCCACTGCCACCGCACGCGGCGACGACGAACGACGCGGCGAGCACCGCGGTGGCGATGCGAGCGAGAGTCCCGATGCGCACGAGGTACCTCCTGTCGGATCGACCTGCGGCCGCGGCCTGACCGCGGGCTCGAGGCACGGGTGATCGAGTCACCTCGCACCCAGTATGCGGGTGCTGGTGCGGCCCGGTCATGGCCCTCTCGTACTACGCATCGGACTCCGGGATGCCCGGCGAACGCTGTGCGGTGGCACGACGTTCGTCGTAGGCTGGCGCTGGGCGTGAATGGGCCCCGGGGCATCCGACATCGTCTGTCGCGCCGAGCAGCCGTGCGCCACGGCCGCCGGCGCGGCTGTTCGCCGGCCGTGAGAAGGAGAAGCCGTCGTGACCACGCAGACGCTCATCCCGCCGAGCCGGCGGCTCGGTTGGCTCCTCACGGTGTACGGCGTCGTCGGGGTCATCCTCGCGATCGCCGTCCTCATCGGGTCGATCGTCCTCGGCTACCAGGTCGGGAAGCTCAACGACCAGGTCGCCCATCAGCGCCAGGCCACCATCGCGACGCTTGACAGCACCATCCTGCTCATCGGCACCGTGACCTCCGCCGCCGGCAACATCGACACGGCGCTCACGGGCGCCTCCTCGACCGTGGACCAGGCCGCGGGGCTCGCGAAGTCGGCCGCGGACGCGGCACGCAGCGTCCAGGGCATCGCCGACTTCGAGTTCTTCGGCCAGAAGCCCCTTGCCGGCATCGGCACCGCGTTCGGAGACGTTGCGGCACAGGCGGAAGCCGTCGCGAACCAGCTCGGTTCCGTCTCGTCGTCGATGACGGGCCTCGGGGGCAACCTCACCGCCGCGGTGCCGGCCCTCACGGACATCCAGGCCCAGGCCCAGCTGATCAAGGACCAGCTCAATGCCGCCGAACGCATCGACGACCTTCCGTTCCTCGTCGGGGTCAGCGTGATCGTCGTCGGGCTCTATCTCGCGTGGCTCGGCGTGACGGCACTGGGGGCCCTGTGGATCGGGCGACGGATGCTCGTGATGACGAAGAATGGTCCGGGGAGTGCGGTCGTCGTGCCCGCGCCGGTCGTCGCGCCTGTGCCGGTCGTCGCGGCGATCTCGTCCCCTGAGTCAACGCCCGTCGCCCCCGAGCTGCCGGTGAC
>JBAWVU010000258.1:0-4359 GCA_037147135.1 Chloroflexota bacterium | reverse complement strand
TCGAGCTCGCCGACCCGCCGCGTCTTCGCTCCCGGGTCGCCCACGAGGAACATCCCGAAGAGCCCCCGGTCCGGGATGGTCCCGCCGCTCGTGATCGCGACGGTGCGGGCATCGCTCCGGCCCGAGACGATCCCGGTCGCCCGGTCCCAGGCGATCCGCGCCTTGAGCTCCGCGAACTCGTCCGACGGGTAAGCCCCGGCGAGCATCGAGAGGACCCCGTCGAACGCCTCGCGCGAGAGCGTCTCGAACGGCGCCGCGCGGGTCACCGCCGCGTACAGCTCGTCCGCCGGGAACGGCTCGACGACGGTCATGGCGACGACCTGCTGCGCGAGCACGTCGAGCGGGTTGCGCGGGAGGACGGTCGGCTCGATGGCGCCGTCGAGCATCCGCCGCGTGACGACCGCCGCCTCGAGCAGGTCGCCACGGTACTTCGGGAAGATGACGCCCCGGCTCACGGCGTGCACCGTGTGCCCTGCTCGCCCGATCCGCTGGAGTCCGCGGGCGACGCTCGTGGGCGACTCGACCTGGATGACGAGATCGACCGCCCCCATGTCGATGCCGAGCTCGAGGGAGCTCGTCGCGACGATCGCCGGCAGGCGCCCCGCCTTGAGCTCCTCCTCGATCGCGAGGCGCTGCTCGCGCGCGATGGAGCCGTGGTGCGAGCGGACCAGCTCCTCGCCCGCGAGCTCGTTGAGCCGCTGCGCGAGCCGCTCGGCGAGGCGGCGGCTGTTGCAGAAGACGATGGTCGACCGGTGCGCCCGGATGAGCTCGAGGATGCGCGGGTGGATGGCCGGCCAGATCGAGACCCGCGCCTCCGGGCCGGCTGCCTCTCCCGTCTGCTCGTCGAGCGGCACCGACTCACCGAGCCGCGAGAGATCCTCGACGGGGACGACGACGCTCAGGTCGAGGCGCTTGCGACCGCCCGCGTCGACGATGGCGACCTCGCGGCCGGGACCGACCCCGCCGAGGAAGCGCGCGACGGTCTCCAGGGGCTGCTGTGTCGCCGACAGCCCGATCCGCTGCGGCGGCCGCGCCGTGAGCCGCTCGAGGCGCTCGAGGCTCAGGGCGAGGTGGGCGCCGCGCTTCGTGCCGGCCACCGCGTGGACCTCGTCGACGATGACGTGCTCCACGCCGCGGAGCGCCTCGCGTCCCCGGCTCGTGAGGAGCAGGTAGAGCGACTCCGGCGTGGTCACGAGGATGTCCGGCGGTCGCGCGATGAGGCGGCGTCGCTGGTCCGACGGCGTGTCCCCGGTCCGCGTCCCCACCGAGAGCGACGGCGCCGGCAGCCCGAGACGTTCGGCCTCGGCCGTGATGCCCGCGAGCGGGGCGCGGAGGTTGCGCTCGACGTCGTAGGCAAGCGCCTTGAGCGGAGAGATGTAGAGGACGCGTGTGGTCGGCCGGGTCGCGGGCTCCGCGGCGAGCCGATCGATGCACCAGAGGAACGCGGCGAGCGTCTTGCCGGAGCCGGTCGGCGCGTGGATGAGCGTGTGGCGGCCGGCGGAGATCGCCGCCCACCCCTCGACCTGCGCCCGCGTCGGCGCGGCGAAGGCGCCGTGGAACCAGGCGCGCGTCGTCGGCGAGAACGGCGCGAGCGGATCGATGTCGAGAGAGCGGCCGACCACGGGACGGTAAGTATAGGCGTCCGAAGCTGAACCGCCCATCCGTTCTATCCGGCCGAGTCACCATCCCGGCGCGGGCCCTGTCCGGCCCGCCGAGAAGCCCCGCGATCGGGCGATCAGCGGGCGGGCCTCACCGCCAGCACGGAGCGCGGGGCCAGCGCGTCGGAGGTGGCGGCCACGCGGAAGCCGGCGCCATCGAGGAGCGCGATCGCAGCCGACCGACGGACGTCGAGAGGGAGCGGCTCGACCGGGTCGCGCTCGCCCGGCCCGACGGCGGCCCAGAGTGCGATCCGCCGGGCATCCGCGTCCCCCGCGAGCCGCGCGAGGAGCCGGCGAGCGATCCCGGCACGGCGGAAGCCCGGGGCGGCACCGATCCACGCGAGTCGGTGAGCACCCCCCTCGGTCCGGGGCACGAGGCCGTCGATGGCGTCGAGGAGAGACGACGCGGCCGGGCGACCGGAGACCGACAGCGCGATGCCGACGATCCGGCCCCCGGCGACAGCGGCGACCGCGATGCCCCCGGCGTCGAGCGCCGCGGCGAGGATCGCGCACCCGTCGGTCGGGTCGAGCGGCGGCATGACGCGCGGGTCGAGGGCAAGCCGGTCGAGCGTCGCGCGATCGAGCGGGTCGAGGATCTCGACGGCCGCCGAGTGCGTCGGATCCGGCGATGCACTTCGCTGGACGGAGGAGCGGACGGCGCCGGCCGGGCTCCACCATCCGCGGTCCACGGCCTCGGCCAGCAGGGCCGGCACGACCGCCGCACGTGCCCGGAGCGCGGTCCGGCGCGCCGCCTCGACGGATGCGGCATCGCGGTCATCCGGCTCCCCGAGATCGTCCGCGAACGTGGTCGGGAGTGGCGCCTGGCCGTAGCGGGCCGCCTCGTCCGTCCAACGCCTCCGCCACCCCGCCGGCGTCGCATCGGGCGCGTCGCGGTGGGCTCCCGCGAGCCAGACGAGCGCCCACGCCCGCGGGACGACCCGGTACGCGTCGTACCCGCCGCCGCCGGTCGCGAGCCACCGGCCGCCCGCGTGGCGGTGCGCCACGGCGTCGACCATGCGGGCCGCGGCGCCCATGGCGTCCACGCTGACCCGGAGGTGCGCGAGCGGGTCCCAGGCGTGGGAGTCGGCGCCGTGCTGGCTCACGACGACGTCCGGGCCGAACGCTGCGGCCGCGACCGGGACGATGGTCGCGACGGCGTCGAGCCAGCCCTCCGCGGACGTCCCGGCGTCGAGCGGGACATCCACGCACGTCCCCGCCGCCGCGCCCCGACCGATGTCGCGGAGGGATCCGGTGCCCGGGAACAGCGTGCGACCCGACTCGTGGATGGAGATCGTCAGGACCCCCGGATCATCGGCGTGCATCGCCTCGACACCATCGCCGTGGTGGACGTCGAGATCCACGTACAGGACCCGCAGGCCGGCGTCGCGGGCACGCGCGACGGCGAGCGCAGGGTCGTTGAAGACGCAGAAGCCCGACGCGCGGTCCCGCATCGCGTGGTGGAGGCCACCACCGGGGTGGAAGGCGTGGTCGACGTCGCCCCGGAGGATCGCGTCCATCGCCCGGAGCGAGCCGCCGGCGACCGCCGCCGCGGCATCGTGCATGCCCGCGAACGCGGGCGTGTCGCCGGGGCCGATCCCCCACTCCGGCTCGCGGTCCGGGTCGGCAGAGAACGCCCGCACCGCGGCCACGTACCGCGGATCGTGGAGGCGGACGAGCTCGGCGTCGCTCGCGGGCTCCGGGGCGAGCCCCGGCCGCGCTCCCACGGATCGGAGCAGGTCGAGCCCAGGCCCGAACCTCCGCGGCGTGAGCGGATGCCCCGGCCCCAGGTCGTAGTCGAGCGATCGGGGCCCGAAGACGAGGAGTGGCACGGCGACCGCGGTGCCCGAAACCCTAGTTCCCGGCGGACAGGAGCGCGGCGAGCGCCTCCGGCTCCGTGACCGGCTGGCGGCAGGCGAAGTCGTGACAGACGAACGCGGTGGGGCGCCCGTCGAGAGCGAAGCGGGCCTGCAGGAGCGGGATCTCGCTCGCGCGCGGGTCGGCGCTGACGGCGACCACCTGGCGCGGCCGGAAGGTCGCGAACGCCACGTGGATGAGCGCGGCGGTCTCCGGGTCGGCTGGGTCGCCGACGATCGCGATCTCGGCGAGGCCCGCGTGCGCGAGGTCCATCGCGATGAGCCACTGCGCGAACGCCGTCGGGTGGCGTCCGGCGAGCGGGCCGACCAGCGCGAGCGTGCGGGTCGCCGCGTCGCGGTACGCGGCATCCCCCGTCCAGGCCGCGAGGCGCAGGAGGACGGCCGCGGCCGTCGCGTTGCCCGACGGCGTCGCGCCGTCCTGGAGCGACCTGGGCCGGACGACGAGCGCCTCCGCGTCCTCGGCGGTGTCGAAGAACCCGCCGTCCGGGTCGGAGAAGCGCGCGAGCATCGCGTCGGCACGCTCGCGCGCGGCGACGAACCAGCGCTCGTCGAAGGTGGCCTCGTAGAGGGCGAGGAGCCCGGAGGCGAGGGTCGCCTCGTCCTCGAGGACCGCATCATGCATGGCGCGGCCGTCCTTCCACGACCTCCGCAGGCGGCCATCGGGTCCCCGCAGCCCGGCGAGGAGCGCATCGGCCGCTCGCTCGGCGATCGCGCGGTAGCGAGCGCCACGCGCAGCATCGCCCTCCCGCGCAGCACCATCCGCGCCGCGCGAGGCCCCGGTCGCTTCCCGCGCGGTGCCACTCGCCCTTCGGGCCCGGGCCTCGCCT
>JBAWVU010000257.1:0-4363 GCA_037147135.1 Chloroflexota bacterium | reverse complement strand
GTGAGCGCGATCCTCGTCGTCGGACGCCAGCGTGGCCTGGTGGAGATCGCGCTCAGCGTCGACGACGTGGCACGGGCGCGCGAGGTCCTCGGCCTCGACTGACAGGCCGCGCGGTCGGCCCGGGCACTGCACGGCAGGTCGGGAGCCCGCGCGTCATGCGGCCTGGGCCTGTATCCGCGGCGCGCCCGTCCGAGCGCCATCCGTGCGACGATACGTGGGCCCATGACGAAGACAGCTGCGCGTCCTGACGCGCCCACCGAACCCTCGCGAGCCGATGTGGCCGACGCCCGTCCCACCGTCCAGCGCGCCGACGTCCGCAACATCGCCATCGTCGCCCACGTGGACCACGGCAAGACCACGCTCGTCGACGCCCTGCTCCGGCAGACGGGAACGTTCCGCGCGAACCAGGAGGTCGCGGAGCGCGTGATGGACTCGATGGACCTCGAGCGCGAGAAGGGGATCACGATCCTCGCGAAGGTCACGGCGGTCGAGCACGGCGGCATCCACCTCAACATCGTCGACACGCCCGGCCATGCCGACTTCGGCGGCGAGGTGGAGCGCTCGCTGCTCCTCGTGGACTCGATCCTCCTCCTCGTCGACGCCGCCGAGGGCCCGCTCCCGCAGACGCGGTACGTCCTCCGCAAGGCCCTCGAGCACCGGCTGCCGGTCATCCTCGTCGTGAACAAGATGGACCGCCACGACGCCCGGCCCGCCGAGGTGGTGGACGCCGTCTACGAGCTGTTCCTCGACCTGGGGGCGGACGAGCACCAGATCGAGTTCCCGATCGTCTACACCGACGCGAAGGCCGGGATGGCCTCGCTCGACCCGGAGCGCCCGGGGACCGACCTCGAGCCGCTCCTCGACCTCATGATCAGGGTCACGCCGGCGCCGCTCTATGAGCCCGGCCACCCGCTCCAGCTGCTCGTGACGAACCTCTCGGCGAACGAGTACGTCGGCCGGATGGCCGTCGGGCGCGTCCGCAACGGGACGATCCGGATGGGCCAGCGGCTCATCATCGTGCGCGAGGAGGCCGAGACCGTCGACGGCGCGGTGGAGCCGGGGCGCACGGTGACGCTGTCGGGGACCGTGACGTCGCTGACGACCGCGCGGGGGATCGAGCGGATCGACGTCGAGGAGGCGCGACCCGGTGACATCGTCGCGGTCGCCGGCATCCCCGAGGTCACCATCGGGGACACGCTCACCGATCCCGCGGACCCGCGGCCGCTCGAGCGGCTCGAGGTCGACGCCCCCACGCTGAGCATGTCGTTCGCGGCGAACACCTCGCCACTCTCCGGACGGGAGGGTCGGTACGTCACGAGCCGTCACCTCCGGCAGCGCCTCGAGCGCGAGGTGCTCGGCAACGTCTCGATCGAGGTCGTGCCCGGCGTGAGCGCCGACTCCTTCGAGGTCCGCGGCCGCGGCGAGCTCCAGCTCGCGATCCTCATCGAGCAGATGCGGCGCGAGGGGTTCGAGCTCCAGGTCTCCCGGCCGGAGGTCCTGCTCCGCACGGTGGACGGCGAGCTCCAGGAGCCGTACGAGCGCGTCACCGTCGACCTGCCCCCCGAATTCATCGGGTCGGTCCAGGCGGCGCTGTCGGACCGGAAGGCGCGCCTGGAGCTCATGACGACGGACGCCGACGGCCGCGTCCGCATGGAGTATGTCCTGCCGGTCCGCGGGCTCATCGGGTTCCGCGGGCAGCTCCTCACCCTCACGCGCGGGACCGCGCTCCTCCACCAGATCGGGGAGGGCTATGGGCCGTGGGCCGGCGACGTCACGCACCGCACCACCGGCGTCCTCGCCGCGGACCGGATCGGGACGTCGACGGCGTACGCCCTGTTCAACCTGCAGGACCGCGGCGAGCTCATCATCGACGCGGGGGTCGAGGTCTACGAGGGGATGATCGTCGGCGAGAACAGTCGGCCCGGCGACATGGACGTGAACGTCACCCGCGAGAAGAAGCTCACGAACATGCGGACCCACGCGCACGACGAGGCGCTCCACCTGGTGCCGCCGCGGGACATGACGCTGGAGGCGGCGATCGAGCTCATCGGAGGCGACGAGCTCGTCGAGGTGACGCCCCACTCGATCCGCCTGCGGAAGCGCATCCTCTCGCAGCACAGCCGACGACGCGAGGCGGGCCGGCTCGCGGAGGCGCGCGCCGAGCGCTGAAGGACCGGCGCCGCGGAAGGCGCCGACCGTCGCTGCGGGACGCGCCGACCGTCGCCGACGGAGGAGCCCCCGGCCGCGATCCGGGCGGGCATGCCGTACGATCCCGACGATGCCCGGACCCACCATCTACCTCGACCACGCCGCCACCGCCCCGCTGCGCCCCGAGGTCCTCGAGGCGATGCTCCCGCACCTTCGGGACGGATGGGGGAACCCGTCGTCCGCCCACGGCACCGGCCGCGCGGCGCGCGCCGCGCTCGACGAGGCGCGGGACCGCGTGGCGGCCGCCCTCGGCGCGACCGGGCGCGAGATCGTCTTCACCTCCGGCGGGACCGAGTCGATCAACCTCGCGCTCAAGGGTGCGGCGTGGGCCGGCTCCGCCAAGGGCCACCGGATCGTCATCTCCGCCGCCGAGCATCACGCGGTCGGACATGCTGCCCGCCACCTCGAACGGTTCGGCTTCGAGGTCGCCGCGATCCCGGTCGACCGGTACGGCCGCGTAGACCCGGACGAGGTGGAGGCAGCCATCACCGAGCGGACGGTAGTCGTGAGCGTCATGACCGCGAACAACGAGGTCGGGACGGTCCAGCCGATCGCGGAGATCGGCGAGCGCGTCCGGCGCCACCGGGGCGTCCTCTTCCACACGGACGCGGTGCAGGCGGCGCCGTGGCTGGCCATCGACGTCGACGCGCTCGGGGTCGACCTGCTGTCGATCGCCGGTCACAAGCTCGGCGGGCCCAAGAGCGTCGGGGCGCTCTACGTGCGCCGCGGGACGAGCCTCGTCGCCCAGCAGCACGGCGGGGGACAGGAGCGCCACCGCCGTGCCGGCACCGAGGACGTCGCCTACGCGACCGGCCTCGCGACCGCGCTCGACCTCGCCGTCTCGGAGCGCCCGGTCGTGGTCCCCCGTGTAGCGGCGCTCCGGGGGCTCCTTGCGTCGGCGGTGGTCGGGGAGGGGATCCTGCTCACCGGGCACCCTGCCGATCGGCTCCCCAACATCCTCAGCGTCGTGATCGCCGGCCTGGACGGCACGGATGTCACGACCGCGCTCGACCTCGACGGCCTCGAGTGCTCGACCGGGTCCGCCTGCGCGACCGGCTCCGGCGAGGTCTCGCACGTCCTCACCGCCATGGGGTTCCCCGAGGACGAGGCCCGCGGCGCGCTGCGGCTCTCGCTGGGGCGTGCGACGACGGACGCGGAGGTCGAGCGCGCCGCGGTCCTCGTGCCGGCCACCATCGCGAGGATCCGCGGGGCCGGGGCCGGGGAACGATGAGTCGGGTGCTCGTCGCCATGTCCGGGGGCGTGGACTCGTCGGTCGCGGCGGCGCTCCTGCTCGACGCCGGCGAGGACGTGGTCGGCGTCTGGATGCGGCTCCACGACGGCGCGGACGCGCGGTCCGAGTCGCGGCGGAGCTGCTGCTCGGTCGACGCGGCCGACGACGCGCGACGCGTGGCGGGCCAGCTCGGGATCCCGTTCTATGTCCTCGACCTGAAGCAGGAGTTCGAGGCGGGCATCATCGCGCCGTTCCTCGCGGCGTATCTCGACGGCGCGACCCCGAGCCCGTGCGTCGACTGCAACACGCACGTGAAGTTCGGGGCGCTGCTCGGGCGCGCCCGGCACGTCTACGGCTGCGAGGCCGTCGCGACCGGCCACTACGCCCGCATCGAGCGCCTCGCCGCGGGCGACGGGACCCACCGGTACCTCCTCCGCCGCGGCGCGGACTCCGACAAGGACCAGGGCTACTTCCTCTACGGGCTCCGCCAGGACCAGCTGGCGCGGACGCGGTTCCCCCTCGGCGAGCTCGAGAAGCCGGAAGTCCGGTCCATCGCGCGCCGCCTCGGGCTCGCGACCGCGGACAAGGCCGAGAGCCAGGACATCTGCTTCGTGCCCGGCGGCGACTACCGCGAGGCCCTACGGGAGCGCGGCGGGTGGCGTCCCGAGCCGGGTCCCGTGGTCGACCGCACCGGAGCGGTCGTGGGCGCACACGCGGGCACGGCCGGCTACACGATCGGCCAGCGGGGCGGCCTCGGCATCGCGCTCGGCGAGCCACGCTACGTGAGCCGCATCGACCCCGCGACGAACACGATCGTCCTCGGCCGCCGCGAGGACCTCGAGATGCGTGCCGTCCCGATCGAGCACGTCTCGCGGGTCGACGGCGAGCCTCCCCGCGACGAGGTCCGGGGCACGGCCCAGGTCC
>JBAWVU010000256.1:0-4368 GCA_037147135.1 Chloroflexota bacterium | reverse complement strand
CATGACCGCGGTTGTCGCTCCGTTCAGCGGCTCGCTGTCGGACCGGATCGGGCCACGGCTGCCCGCGAGCCTCGGCATCGCGATCATGGCCGTCGGCCTGCTGTCCCTCACCCAGCTTCCCGCGTCCTTCGCGATCCCCGACCTCGTCTGGCGGCTCGCGCTCATCGGCGTGGGCCAGGGCATGTTCATGAGCCCGAACTCGAGCGCGGTGCTGGGCTCGGTGCCGCGTCACCGGATCGGCACGGCGTCGGGAACGCTCGCACAGGCGCGGATCGACGGCCAGGCGCTCGGCATCGCGATCAGCGGCGCGATCGTCGCGATCCGGCTGCCGGTGCACGCGGCGGCCCTGGCCGGGACGGTGCCGCCGGCGGTCGCCGCTCAGCAGGCGTTCGCCCTCGCGATCCAGGACGCGTTCATCGTTGCGGCGGTCCTGTGCGCGGTCGGGATCGTCACGAGCGCTGTGCGCGGACGGGTCGTGACGCCGGGGCGGATGCCCGTGCCCGAGATCGCCATCGCGTCGGGCGGGCCGCCCGTCCCGGAGCCGGCCCCGGTCCCGGTCCGCGAGGACGCCCAGGCCTGAGTAGGTGCGCGGCACTCTGATCGTTGCCGGGGCCTGAGAGGACGCCGGCGCCTCCTGCTTCGCTCTCGGACGGCTGGCGACGACGCTCGTCGGGAGGCGAGCTCGCCTCCCGATCATCCGCGCGACCTCCACCGTCGCTCCACCGAGCGTCCACGTCGGGACCCGACAGTAGGCCACGTCGCCGGGATCTCGGCGGTGCCGGACAGGACCCGGGACACGGACACCACAGCAGGAGACACCATGAAGAAGCTCATCTGGTCGGTCGGGGCCGCGAGCCTCGCGACCCTCGCGCTCGCCGCGACCGTGGCCGCTGGCGGACCGCACGGCGCCGGTGCGGCGCAGAGTCAGGCATCGCCGCAGGGTCAGGCATCGCCGCAGGGTCAGGCATCGCCGCAGACGCAGAGTCAGGGTGCCTCGCAGGGCCAGGCACAGGGTTCGCAGGCAGGAGGTGACGTCGTCGCGACGATCCTCGGGCTCACGAACGCCCAGATCCAGGACCTCCGCCACGACGGCCTCTCGCTCGCCCAGATCGCCGTGAAACAGGGTGTCGATCCGCAGAAGCTCGTGGACGCGCTCGTCGCCCAGTGGTCGGGGCGCATCGACTACCGCGTCTCCACCGGCGCGCTCACGGTGGCCGAGGCGGCCACCCTGAAGAGCCAGCTGGCCGTCCGGGCCAAGGACATGGTCGACCAGACCACGCTCGGCGGCATGCATGGCGCGGCCGTCGGGGCAGGATCGAGCCAGGGTCAGGGCCGGGGTGCCGGCCAGGGAGGAGCCGCCGCCGGGTCCGGCACCTGCGACGGCACGGGGCTGATGGGCCACGGGCACGCCGGCGCCACGCAGCCCTGACGAGCGAACGGATCGGACGTCGGCTGGGCCATTCGACATGGCCCAGCCGACGCATCATCCTCGTCTGATGGCCCATATCCTCGTCGTGGACGACGAGCCGCACATCGTCGACGTGGTGAGCGCGTACCTCGTGCGCGAGGGCCACACCGTCTCGACCGCCTCGGACGGCGAGGCGGCGATCGAACGTGCGCTGGCCGATGCGCCGGATCTCATCGTGCTGGACGTCATGCTCCCGCTCCGGTCCGGCTTCGACGTCCTCCGCGACCTCCGCGCCGCCGGGTCCACCGCGGCCGTGGTCCTCCTCACCGCGCGCGACGACGTCATCGACCGCGTCGCCGGCCTCGAGATCGGCGCGGATGACTACCTCACGAAGCCGTTCGAGCCACGGGAGCTCGTCGCGCGCGTCGGCGCGGTCCTCCGCCGCACGTCGGTGCCGCGGACGGGCGCTCCCGTCCCGGCCGAGCCCGCGCGGCTGTTCTTCGACCTCGCGATCGACGTGGCGGCCCGCGCGGTCACGCGGGGAGGCGGTCCGCTCGCGCTCACGCGCGTCGAGTTCGACCTCCTCGCTGCGCTCGCCGAGCGTCCGGGCGTCGTGCTCACCCGCGAGCAGCTCGGCGAGCTCGTCTTCGGCGAGTCGTTCGACGCATACGACCGCACGATGGACAGCCACGTGAAGAACCTGCGGCGGAAGCTCGGGGCGCGGCCGGACGGCGGCCAGTACGTCGAGACGATCCGCGGTGTCGGATACCGGGCGGCGCGGCCGTGAGCCTGCGGATGCGCCTTGCCGCGGCGTTCGCGGCGGTCGCGCTCATCACGGCGGCCGCGGTCGCGCTCGCGACGCCGGTGATCCTCGGCCGCGGGTTCGCCCAGGTCCTCGGAGACGCCACCGGAGGGCAGGGCGCAGGAGCGGGACACGGCATGGGCCTCGGGGCGGGGATGCACGCCCAGCAGGTCCAGCAGGACACGGTCCTCACGATGATCCTCGTCGCGATCGTCGCCGCGGTGGTCGCGTCGCTCGTCGGCATCGTCCTCGCGGGGCGCATCGCGGAGCCCCTCGCCCGGCTCCGCGTCGCGGCCGTCGCCGTGGCGCAGGGCGACCTCCAGCGCAGGTCGGGCCTCGCCGATCGGTCGGACGAGATCGGGTCGCTCGGACGATCGTTCGACACGATGGCGAGCGAACTGGAGGAGGACGCGGCGTTGCGGAAGCGGTTCTTCCAGGACGTCGTCCACGAGCTCAAGACGCCGCTCGCGGTCATCGATGCCACCGCCACCGCGGTCCTCGATGGCGTCTACACGCACGAGGATCGCCACCTCGAGACGATCCGGGCACAGTCGCGGCTCCTCGCGAGGATCGTCGACGACCTCCGGACGATCAGCCTCGCGGAGGCGGGCCAGCTCCCGCTCCGACTGTCGATGGTCGACGTCTCGCGTACCGCGGTGGCCCTCGCACAGGCGTTCGGCGCGCGGGCGCAGGAGGCCGGCGTCCGCATCGTGGTGGCAGTGACCCCCGGGCTCGTCGTCGGCGCCGACCCCGACCGCCTCCACCAGGTGCTCGCCGCTCTCGCCGACAACGCGATCCGCCACGCTCCGCCGGACTCCGACGTCGTCCTCGAGTCGGGCCCATCGGGCGCGGGTCGGGTCCGGCTCGCCGTGCGCGACGCAGGTCCCGGGGTTGCCGCAGCAGATCGTCCTCACGTCTTCGACCGCTTCTACCAGGCCGACGTCTCCCGCGACAGGTCGGCCGGGACGAGCGGACTCGGCCTGTCGATCGTCAAGGCGCTCGTCGAGGCGCAGGGCGGCACAGTCGGGGTCGAGGACGCGACACCCCACGGCGCCGTCTTCTGGCTCGAGCTCCCGGCCGGAGGCGCCACCGAAGGGCCATGAGTCGGCCGTTCCGGCCGATGTATCCATCCGTGCCGCGATCTCGTCCTCCAGGTGTGAGCGGGCGCCGTCCCGCCGATAGGAGGCTTGAGTACATGAAGCTCAGACAGAACGAGAGCACGATCGATCGGGTCATCCGGATCGTCGTGGGTGTCCTGATCTTCGCCGTCGCGGTCAGCGGCGTCGTGGCGGCGCCGTGGGCCTGCGTCCTGTCGGCCGTCGCGGCGATCCTGCTGGCCACCGGAGCAGTGGGTTTCTGCCCCCTCTACGCGATCTTCCGCGTCGGCATGCGATCCGCGAACCACTGACACTGTCCCATGCGGGTCGGTCCTGCCCCGCAGCACCGACATCCAGGAGGCCACGACTGTCGACCCAAGCTGACGAGTTCTCCGCGGCGCTCGTCGCGGAGCTCCCGCGGCTCGTCCACCTTGCGACCCGCCTGGTCCGGGACGCCGACCAGGCGGAGGACTGCGCCCAGGAGACCATCGTGGGCGCGTGGCGGCGGCGCGACCAGCTCCGCGATCGCGCTGCCCTGGCGGGCTGGCTCAGCCGGAGTCTCGTCAACCGCGTCATCGACCGCTCGCGGGCGCACCACGACGAGCTCGACATCGACGTCGTCGAGGCCGAGTGGCAGGACGACCACTACTCGGTCGCGCCGGAGCTCGTGCTCGAACGAGCGGAGTTGCGGGACGAGCTGGAGGATGCCCTGGCCCGCCTCCCGGTCATCTACCGGATGCCCGTGCTGCTCCATGACGCGCTCGGCTGGACCGGGCCGGAGATCGCCCGGGCGATGGGCGCCGGGTTGCCGGCGACGAAGCAGCGCCTGCGGAGGGGTCGGATGATGCTCGTGACGGCCCTCGCGGAGGACGACGCCCGGAGGCGAGCGAGCCTGGACCAGCCGCTGCGCTGCTGGCGCGCACGCCGCCACGTCTCCGCCTACCTCGATGGAGAGCTCGATCCCCTGACACGTGAGGCGGTCGAGTCGCATCTCGAAGGATGCCCGACGAGCTCCTGTCAACCTGCGTGGAAACTCCCTTCCGGCTTGACGTGTTCAGGCC
>JBAWVU010000255.1:0-4376 GCA_037147135.1 Chloroflexota bacterium | reverse complement strand
CCCCAGGTCCCGCCTCCGCACCGCCGGCCTCGTCCTCCTCCTCGTCATCGGCCTGCTCGCGGCCGGCATGGCGGTCCGGTTCCTCGTCACGCGCACCGAGGCCCGCGACCGCCAGGCGGGGTTCCAGCCGTTCTACGACCCACCGGCGTCGTTGCCGTCGATGCTTGGCACGCTCATCCGGTCGGAACCGCTCGGAGAGCCGTGGACGTCGATCCGCGCCGCCGCGGCGCTTCGGATCCTCTACGTCACCGAGCTCCCCGACGGGACGCCGGCGGCGAGCAGCGGCATGGTCTTCGTCCCGACCGGGCCCGCCCCGGCGGGTGGGCGACCGGTCGTCGCCTGGGCGCATCCGACGGTGGGATTCGGAGACTCCTGCGTCCCGTCCCGGGCCGAGGGACAGTACGCCATCGAGGGATGGCTCCAGGAGATGCTCGACGATGGGTGGGTGGTCGTGGCGACCGACTACGTCGCGATGGGGACGCCCGGGACGCCGCTCTACCTCGTCGGCGCGTCCGAGGCGCGCGACGTCGTGAACTCCGTGCGTGCCGCGCGGCAGGTCCCCGGCGCGGACGCGGGGACCCGGTGGGGCGTCTGGGGCCACTCGCAGGGTGGCCACGCGGCGCTCTGGACCGGCGCGCTCGCCGCGAGTCTCGCGCCGGAGTTGCAGCTCGTCGGCGTCGCGGCTGCCGCGCCGGCCGCCGAGCTGAGCCCGCTCATCACGCAGCAATGGACCCAGGCCGTCTCGTGGGTCATCGGGCCGCCGGTCGCCGTCTCGTGGCCGATCGTGCATGCCGGGGTCACCCTCGCGGGCGTCGTCGGGAAGGCCGGGATCTCGAACTACGAGCGCCTCGCGTACGAGTGCATCAAGCCCGCGGCGATCGAGGGGCTTATCCGCAGCGAATTCAGGGAGACGTTCTTCGCGATCGACCCGATGACGGATCCGGCGTGGATGGCCGCGGCCACCGCGGAGACGCCGCCGGCGCTCCCGCCTGACCTGCCGCTCTTCCTCGCGCAGGGGACCGCGGACCCGGTCGTCCTCCCGAACACGACCGCCCTGCTCCGCGAGCGCTTCTGCGAGGCCGGCTCGACCGTCATGATGAGCTGGATGGGCGGCATCGGCCACATGAAGGCCGGCGAGGTGGCCGGCCCCGACGCGGTGGACTTCCTCTGGGCGCGGTTCGCCGGCGAGCCGGCGACGAGCACGTGCGGAGCGCCACCCGCGGTGCCTCCCTACCGCGGCTGAAGCCGATCGATCACGCGGGTGGGGTGACGGCTCCTGCCGCGCGCTACGATCGCGCACGCATGTCCGACCCCAGCCGTGCTCCCATCCGTGCGACCTCCGCCTCACCCGCGTCGGCCGGAGCGGCCGGCCCGCCGATCGGGCTCGGGGGCGCGTTTTCGATCGGCATCGGCGGCATCGTCGGGGGCGGCATCTTCGCGACGCTCGGGCTCGCTGCGGCCGAGGCCGGCGGCTCGACGTGGATCTCCTTCCTCGTGGGGGGCACGATCGCCCTCCTCACCGCCTATTCGTACGTCCGGCTCTCGATCACGTTCCCGAGCCGGGGCGGGACCGTGACGTTCCTCGACCGCGCGTTCGGGCGCGGGCTCGCCGCCGGAGGCGTGAGCACGCTGCTCGTGCTGAGCTATGTCGTCATCCTCTCGCTCTACGCATCGTCCTTCGCCACCTACGCGGTGACGCTGCTCCCGGAGGAGATGCGCTCGGCCGCGCAGGGCCCGCTCATGTTCGGGATCATCGTCGCGCTCGCGGCCGTCAACCTCGTCGGTCCCGGGCTTGTCACCCGGACCGAGGGGTTCTTCAACATCGGGAAGCTCTCGATCCTCGGCTTCTTCATCGTGGCCGGCTTCGTCGGCGGGGGGATCGACTGGGGTCGGCTGGCGCCTTCGAGGTGGTCGGGTCCGCTCCCGATCGTCGCCGCCGGGATGCTCGTCTTCCTCGCGTACGAGGGGTTCGAGCTCATCTCGAACGCGTCCGACCGCATCACCGACCCGCGGAGGACCCTCCCGATCGCGTTCTTCGGGAGCGTCGCGGCAGCGATGACCCTCTACGTCCTCATCGTCGTCGTGACGATCGGGTACCTCCCGCTCCCGGAGATCGAGGCGTCACAGGCGAATGTCCTCGCCACGGCCGCGGACGCCGTCATCGGACGCGCGGGCGGCGCGCTCCTCGCGGTCGGTGCGATCCTTGCCACCGCGTCGGCGATCAACGCGGACTACTTCGGTGCGTCGAAGCTCCCCGCGATGCTCGCCGATCTGGACGAGGCCCCCGCGCTCGCCGAACGCGAGGTGTGGGGCCGCCATCCGGTGGGGCTCGTCCTGGTCATGCTGCTCGCGCTCGCGTGTGCCGCGTTCCTCGACCTCCACGCGCTCTCCGCCGCCGCGAGCGCCGGGTTCCTCGCCGTCTTCGCGATGGTGAACGTCGCGAACGCGCGGATCGCCGACCGGACCGGGAGCATCCGGGCGATCCCCGTCGTGGGCGCCATCGCGTGCGCCGCGGCGTTGGCCGCCCTCATCGTGGATCTCCTTGGGCAGCCCGACCATGCCCTCGAGGTCGGTGCGATCGTCGCGCTCGCGGCCGTCCCCTTCGCGTTCCAGTGGGCGTACCTGCGGCTCGCGCACCGATCCGCGGCCCCGCGATGACGGGCCTGTCCGGCTCCCGTGGCCCCGGAGCGGGCGACCCCGGCGCGATCATCGGGATCGCGTCCGTCCCGAACCTCCGCGACCTCGGCGGCTGGCCCACGCGCGATGGCGGCCGGGTGCGCGCCGGGCTCCTCTACCGGTCGGTCGGGCTGGGCGGACTCCGGGACGATGACCTGGCCGCGTTCGGGAGGCTGGGGATCAGCACGGTCTACGACCTGCGCACCGAGGCCGAGCGCGGCGAGCGGCCCGACCGCATGCTGCCGGGGACGCGTCATGTCGCGCTCGACATCCTCGCGGACTCGTCGAGCTCGACGCCGGCTCACCTCATGGCGGTCCTCACCGACCCGACGGCGGCACGCGAGGCGGTCGGCGATGGGAAGGGGATCGCGTTCTTCGTCGGGGCGTATCGGGAGTTCGTCGGCCTCGACAGCGCGCGCGCGGGGTATGGGCGCCTGCTATCCGACCTCGCCGTGGAGGCGAGCCGCCCTGCGCTCGTCCACTGCACGACCGGCAAGGACCGGACCGGCTGGGCGGCGGCGACGCTCCTCATGCTCCTCGGAGTCTCCGACGAGGACGTCATGCGCGAGTATCTGCTCAGCAACGCGGCTCTTGCGCCGATGGTCGAGTCGATGCTCGACCGGTTCGCGTCGTCGGGCGGCGACCCGGACCTCCTCATGCCCCTCGCCGGCGTCCGCGAGGAGTACCTCGAGGCGGCGCTCGATGAGGTGCGCGCGCGACACGGCTCCATCGAGGGATACGCAGCGGACGGGCTGGGGATCGACGAGCCCACCCTGTGCTCCCTCCGGGCCGCGTTCGTGGAGCAGGACCGCGCCTCCGTCGGGTGACCATCGAGGGAGGCCGGGTGCCGCGCCACCGGGCACCGCGTCCCGTCCGCCGCGCCGTACCCTGTCCACATGCCCGGCTC
Source organism: Chloroflexota bacterium (assembly GCA_037147135.1). GTDB lineage: Bacteria > Chloroflexota > Limnocylindria > Limnocylindrales > CSP1-4 > CAIYQJ01. The sequence goes on along the minus strand of JBAWVU010000255.1, from coordinate 793 downwards.
GCCGACACCCACCGCGCTCGTCATCCTCGTGGCGCTGTTCGTCGCGATGCCGATCGTCGCGTTCGCGTCGCGCCGCCTCCGGATCCCGTACACGGTCACGCTCGTCCTCGTCGGGCTCGCCTTCTCCGCGCTGCCGTTTCGCGGCGAGCTCGGCGTCTCCCCGGGCCTCGCGGTCGCGGTGCTCCTCCCGGGGCTCGTCTTCGAGGCGGCGTATCGCCTCGACGGCGACGAGCTGCGACGGACATTCGGCGGTGTCGCGCTCCTCGCGATCCCCGGCGTCCTCATCTCCGCCGGCGTCGTGACGGTCGTCCTCCACCTCGCGACCGGCCTCCCGCTCGACGAGGCCTTCCTCGTGGGCGCCATGGTGTCCGCCACCGACCCTGTCGCGGTCGTCGCGACGATGCGGCGCCTCCGGCCGGGCCCCCGCCGGACCGGCCCCCGGCGGATGGGCCCCCGTCGAGGGCCTGCCAGAGCATGCCGAGATACTTGGGGCTCAGGCCCCCGTCGCGGGCCACCTTCTCGATCGTCGTGCCGCCGTCCCGCAGCTGCTGTCGGGCGGCGAGCGTCGCCGCGAGATATTTTTCGACCGGGAGGAAGCCCTCGTGGCCGGGGTCGACCGGGATTCCATGCACGGCCGCCGCGGGCAACCCCGACCGGGGCACGGTGAACCGGCGGTAGAAGTCGCGCAGCCGCGTTAGCGACTCCTCGGTCCAGTCGCCCCGTTCGGCCGACGGCGAGAATCGCAGCCCGTCGGGCAGGGGCACGGCATGGGCCGCGACGCCCTTGGCCGCAT
>JBAWVU010000254.1:0-4380 GCA_037147135.1 Chloroflexota bacterium | reverse complement strand
GCGCGCGTCGGCAGCGAGTAGAAGGCCCACGGGACGGCGATCCCGGAGACGATGACGCAGCCGAGGAGCGACGCGACGAGCACCGCCACGACGAAGACGCCGGCACCGATGCGCGGGGTCCAGAACCGGGTCGCGATGATGAGGAGCGCCGGCCACAGCAGGTAGAACTGCTCCTCGACGGCGAGCGACCAGAACTGGCGGAACGGAGACGGGGTGAGCGAGGGGGCGAAGTAGTCCAGGTCGGTCGCGGCGAAGCGGATGTTGGCGAACGAGAGGATCGAGGACGCTCCGTCCGCGGCGACACGGGTCATGTCGAGGGGCGACACGACGAGCGGTGCGACGCAGATCGTGGCGGCCACGACGATGGCGGCCGCCGGGAGGATGCGCCGCACGCGACGGCCATAGAAGGCGACCAGCCCGATCCGCCCGGCGCGCTCGCGCTCGCGCACGAGCAGGCCGGTGATGAGGAACCCCGACAGGACGAAGAAGACGTCGACGCCGACGAACCCGCCGCCGACGGGCAGGCCCGCGTGGTACGCGACGACCAGCAGGACCGCGATGCCGCGCAGCCCCTCCAGGTCCGGCCTGAAGCTGCTCGAGACTCCGCGCGGGCCCGGAACGGAGACCGGAACGGAGACCGGAACTCTCCCTGCGGGCGCCACGCCCGGGTCTCTCGCGAGAGCCTGGGATCGCCCCGACACACCCATTCGGAAGCCTCGCAACCGCGTCCATTCCCCGCCGGGAAGCGCGCGACACCCAGCCGGGTGGTGCGCGCCCATCCTTCGGCCGGCGGCGTCCCCTGTCAAGTGCCCGACCTCGTGGGGCGACTCGATCCTCTCCAAAGATCCGCGGCGCGGCTGCGAGCCAGTGGCGCGATGGTCCGCGCAGGCCGTTCGATGTGCCTCCGCCCGGTCACCCGTTCGGGGTCCAGGTCCCCCTCACGGGCGGCGAAGTGCCTGCCCGTCCATGGCGCGCGACTTGAGGGAGTTGTAGCTCGCGCTGGATGCGACCTTCCGCGACCGCTCGTCCCGGCGCACCGACCATTCCTCTGCGTCGCCCCGGAGCTCGGCGACGATCGCGCGCAGGTCCTCGTCCTGCCCGGCGTACCCCTGGACCCGTTCGGCGACGCCGAGCAGCGTTCGTCGGGCCTGCTCGAGCTCGCCCGTCCGGTTGAGCAGGATCGCCTCTGTCCGCGCACGATCCGCGAACGCCCGGGCGACGACCCGGTCCACCTCGCGGTCGCGCGGCTGCACGTCGTTCGCGCGGTCGTCCGCGTACGTCCAGCGGAGCGTCTCGCCCGCCTCGAGCGCGCCGTCCGCCGAGCGGACCGACACGAGCGCGCCGATCTCGCGGCCGACCTGCCCGTAGGGGAAGCGCAGGCGGAGGACCACCTCGACCACCTGGTCCGCGACGAGGTCGCCGAGGCGGATCACGGTCCGCTCACCGCGCACGTCGAGCGGGTACGGGGAGAGCGTCTCCACTCGGATCCCCTCCGGCCCGGTCACCTCGATGATGACTTCGCGTGCGGTCACCTCGAGGAGCTCGCCCACCTCGCCGCTGATGTGGTCGACGATCTGGCGCTCGTCCGCGATGAACCGGAAGTGGCCGCCGCCCGCATCCGCCATCGCGCGAAGGAGCGCCTCGTCGAAGTCGTTGCCGACCCCGAACGTGGTGGTCGCGACGCCCCGGCGCCGGAGCTCGGCGGCGTGACTGGAGAGCTCGTGGGTGTCCGTCATGCCCCGGTTCGCGAGACCGTCGGTGAGGAGGAGGACGCGGTTGACGCCATCAGACGCGAGGTGATCGGCGACCTGCTCGCACCCGCGCAGCCAGCCTGCGCCGAGGTCGGTGTTGCCGCGTGCGTCGAGCCGGCCGATCGCGGAAAGTGCGGCCCGGCGCGCGTCCGGCGTCGCCTCCGTGCTCTCGGCGAGGACGTCGATCCGGTCGTCGTAGGACACGACGGCGAACCGGTCGTTCGCCGCGAGGCGCCCGATGGCCTCCCGCACGGCCTGCTTCGCGAGCTCGATCTTCGTGCCGTACATGGAGCCGGAACGGTCGATGACGAACGCGAGGCTCGCGGACGGCCGCACGTGGTCCGCCGGCGCGGGAGGTGCGATCACCTCCACGCGGAGGAACCGCGAGCTGCTGTGCATGGCGCGGATGAGCGAACGGTCGGTGCGGACGATGAGAGTCATCATGGCCCCCTTCGGAAGAGCTGCGAGGCGAACTCGACGAGGCGTTCGACCTGCCTGGTGGAGGTCCGGCTCTGCGGCCGGCGGACGTGGATCTCGATGCCCGGCGCCAGCACGATCCGCTCCCAGTGGGAGCGGTCGAACGGGGCCGGCTCGGCGGCGGGCCCAGAGAAGCCCGAGCCCGGAACCGGGGCCGGGGGGTACGGACTCGTCGTCGGCGTCGGGGACGTGGCGGCCGGGTAGACCGCCGCCTGTTCCCCGACTCCCGCCGCGCGCTCGCCGCCGAGCAGCCGGCGGACGTAGTCGCTCGCCGAGTCGACCGGTACCGGCTCCGGTCGCTCGACGATCTCGCGCAGCCCTGCCTCGTCCAGCCCCTCGAGCGTGGCCCGGATGACCGAGAGCGGCTGGTGCACCTCCTGGAGCCTGCGGATCGCGCGCAGGCGCGCGACGAACGCGTCGTCGTAGCGGGCGGCCGGGCCGGTCCTCCCCGCGGAGGGGAGCAACCCCTGCGCGATGTAGTAGCGGATGGTCCGGACGGGGGTGTCCGTCACGGCCGAGACGTCGGTCATGGAGTAGTCCGTGGGAGACATGTCCATACTATACAGCGGCCACTGTCACTGTCAAGACCATGGGTGGCTGCCCGTCCGGCCGCGGGCGTCACTCCCACGGCCGGTCCGCACCGAAGTGACCCTCGACCGCGATCCGGGCCATGCGTCCGCGAACCAGGGCCGGCCAGCGAACGCCGCTGTCGCGCAGCGTCAGGTCCACGTCACTGAGCCACGCGCCGGCGTCGATCGGCACGCCGCTCCGACGACGACCGGCCGATCCCGCCGAACCCGATGGGGCCGAGGCCATCGAGCAGGCCGGGGCCCGGCTCGTGCGTGCGTTCCCGTGTCATGGCGCTGCCTCCCATCCGACGTGGGAGTCGCACCGTGCTCTCGGCGTGCCAGCCGGGTCCGGTTGCGGCGCCGGTCACTGGACTACCTTCCAACTCAGCAGGGTCGATGAAGCCCCTGCCGCTCGGGGAAGACCGGGGCGACGGCCGGCGTCGGTCGCCCCTCGAAAGCCACGATGACGCCGCCGCCCCCGGGTCGTGTCGGGAGTCTGCACCGGCAGACATGCCAGCTTGGGTGGCACGCGGGGGAGGGGAGAGCCGGACGACCGCGCGCCCTGCCGGCGTCCTGGCGGGTACGTGACCCCGGGACCGGGCTCTCGCTGCCGCCGGCGTGCTCCATCGTGTCGCCGTACCCGGCATGATGGGACGGGTGGCTCGCGCGCCGGGCCTCTCCCGGGCTCCTCCCGTCCGCATCTCGCAGCCCGTTGCAGGGGGTACAGGTTCGATGGCTCCACGGAAGGCGAAGGATCTGGGCGAGCGGATCACCGAGATGCTCGAGTCGGTGGTCGCGGACGTGTGGGTCGACGAGGACGGCGACCCGGTCTTCCGGGAGGGCAGGGCCGTGGTCTCGGTCACCGTCGATGAGACGCTCGACTGGCCGGTGATCGTGCTGTCGGCGATCACGAACACGCAGCTCCCGCGGATCGGGGCTCTCTACAAGTACGCCGCGGAGCACGCGTTCGACCGCCGGTTCACGGCGCTCACCGTGGCCACGGAGCCGGGCGAGCCCTTCGCCGACCTCATCCTCGGATGGGAGATCCTCGCGCCGACGCTGGAGCCCGACGTCTTCGCGTGGGCGGTCGGCTTCTTCGCCGGCCAGGCGAACGACGTCGCCGACGAAGTCCACACCCTCTTCGGTGGCGAGCTTCCGGGATCCGAGATGGTCCTCGACGGACCGGCCGACGAGGAGATCGCCGAGCTCGACCCCCTGTCCGACCGAGACCGGAAGCGTTGGAGGAACCACCTCGCCCACATCGAGCGGCGGCTCACGCGCTTCCTCGCGCGACCGACGGGCGCGGAGTTCCTCATCGTGGAGGTCGAAGGCGACGACAACGTGTATCTCCAGTTCGTGCCCGCGGATGACGGCCTCTCGATCCGCTACGAGGCCGTCGGCGAGGCGAACGTCCTGGACCCCGACACGGTCGCCAGGGGGCTCGGGAGGCGGCTCGTCGCGTGTGGGTGGACAGCGCCGGCCGACGGCGCGGGAGCCGGCGACGGTGGCAACTACCACCGCTACCTCCCGCTGCCGCTCGACGTCGCCGCGGTGGCGGAGGACGTCGCGTTCACCCTCCAGAC
>JBAWVU010000253.1:0-4385 GCA_037147135.1 Chloroflexota bacterium | reverse complement strand
GAGACGAGGCCCCGCCTCGGCGATCGTGAGCGACGGGTACGGGTACGGCCCGTAGAGGCGGGTGTACGCGCGGATCGCACCTCCGGCGAGCACGGCCGCGCGGGCACCCTCGCCCGACACCGCATACGTGCGCACCGTCACCGACCCGACGTGCGTCGTCGTCCGGCGGAAGTGCGGCGAGACCGCGAGCGCGTAGTCCCGGGCGTCGACCGACCGGCAGACCCAGTGCGTGCCGGACACCTCCGGCGCGGTGACGATCTCGCCCTGGCACGCGACGGCGTCGCGGGGCAGCGCCCGGTCGGACGTGAGGTCGAGGACGATCTCGTCGGCGTTCCAGCTCACCTGCTGGTCCCCGATCCCGTACGCGTCGTGCTCACGGCTGAGGATGGGGAACCACTCCCCGAGCGCGAGGACACCGAGGGAGCGCATGAGCGACGACCGCCCCACGCCCATGTGCTCGGTGACGCGCAGGTGGAACGGGACCCGGAGCTCCAGGGTGCCACGCGGCTCGAGGCTCGCAGGGAGGGTCACCCGGAGGTTCGTCCCCGTCGTCCACGCGGTGAGCGCGACCGCGCCGTCGACCGTGACGTCACCGTCGGGCGTGTAGTAGCCCATCGCCTCCGGGATCACCGAGAGGTCGAGCGACCCGATCGAGGTCGTGCTCGCATTCGTGATCGTGATGGTCTCGAGCGTGTCGAGGCGCCCGGCATCGAAGTCGAGCGCGACCTCGAGGCGATAGCTCTGGCGCAGGGCCGCCGGGTCTGCCGGGCCGCCTGGGCCGCCGGTTGACGGCGGGAGCGGCTGCTCCGGCCCGGGGGACGGCGTCGGGAGGCCACCGGCGACGACGATCGAGGCGAAGAGGTCGCGCATCCGGCCATCGGCCGCGCAGTAGCGCAGGAGGACGAGGTACGAGCCGGGACCCGGGAGCGTGAGGGTGCCCGATGCCGTCCCGTCCGCACCCCAGGCCGCGGGGCTCGCGAGCGGGCCATCGGCCGGGCCGACCTGGTAGGTCGCCGATGCCGGCTGCGGGTCACCGGTGATCCACGCGCTCCAGGAGATCGTCGGGCTCGAGACGGTGGTCGCACCACCCGCGAGGACGAGCCCGCCGTCGAGCCACCCGTCGGGCTGCCCCGCCTGCGCCGACGGGGCGACGACGAGGCCGGCGACCGCGAGGAGCGCGATGGTCGCAACGATCGACGCGGCCCGGATGCCTCTGCGGATCGGATCGGTCGGTGGCATGACTGCCTCCGCGGCATCGACGTTCGCGACGCCGGGCGTGAGCGCCTCAGCAGGCCGCCGTCGATTCCGCCTCCCACGCTGCGCCGCGATCCGGCGGCACGCCCCGGCCCGAACGTCCGCAGTGGAGGCGGCAATCGTCCCCGCGGGTCTACGTCGGATGGACCACTCGTGACCATCGCGGGGATCGTTCGGCGCGGCGAACCCAGGTCCGCGGAACCACGTCCCGGCAGAGCGCGCGTTGCGCCCGCTCCCTCGCGTGACGACGCGCTGACCCGCAGGAGCGCTCGCTACCCCTCGCCGACGATCGCCCGGTATGCGGGTCCGGATGCCGGGTCAGCCGCGAGGTCGGGGAAATCGTCGTCCCGGACCGCGACGGCCCTGAAGCCCGCGTCGGCATCGATGGCGGCCGCGCGGCCGCGAGGTCCACCAGCGCGTCGCTGAACCGCCCCGTGCGGGAGAGCGTCGCCGCGCGGCAGTAGAGGGCCGTCCCCCACTCCGGCCTGATCTCGAGGATGCGGGTGTAGTCGGCCATCGCCGCCTCGAGGTCGCCGGACCCCTCGTGGGCCTCGGTCCGGAAGTGGAGGATCCAGGCGGCCTGCTCCGGAACATCCCCCGCGAGCGCGAGGGCGGACTCGCTCGCGGCGAGCGAGTCCGCGTCGCGATCGAGCAGGTGCAGGAGCCAGGCGCGCTCCGTGTGCATGGAACAGAGGTCCTCGGGGTCGTCGCTCGCAGCGATCGCCGCATCGAAGGAAGCGAGGGCGTCGGCTGGACGCCCGAGGTCGGCGAGCATGTGCCCGCGCTCCCCCAGGCACTCGTCGCTTCCCGGATCGAGCTCGAGTGCGCGGTCGAAGGCATCGAGGGCGTCCTGGTGCCGCTCGAGCCGCCGGAGGACGAGCCCGTGCGTGTAGTGGGCGATCGCGTCTCCGGGCTCGGTGGCCACCCACGCCTCCGCGTCGGAGAGGGCTGCCTCCCACCCCTCCGGGCTGACGCCGGGCGGCTCCCCGGCCTGCTCGACGAGTGTCATGACGTGGAAGACCGCGGTGAGGCTGGCGACCGCCGCGGGCGAGGGCTCGGACCCGGGGTCCGTGAGGGGCACCGGATCGAGCCACTCGATCGAAAGCCCCGCGAACGCTCCGTCATCGCTCGACATCGACGTCACCTCCCGTACACCACCAGCTCTGCTGCATCGACCGCGTCGCGCGCCGCACGGAGCCGCGCCGGGATCCGTGTCGCCCCGAACCGGGCGCGTCCGGACGCTTCTCCCTACGCGTATGCGACGCCGGCGAAGGGCCCGGCTCGGATCCAGGCTCCCGTGCCGCATACGCCCATCCGGTCGGCGATCCTCCGGACGACGGCGAGCCAGCGGGCGCGGGCGTCGAGGCGCGGATCGCGATCGGCGACAACGGAGCCGCCGCGGGCGGCCACCATGCCGACCCGGAAGCCCGGCTGGCCGGATCCACAAGACCACCGGATCATCGCCATCGGTCGCATCCTCCGACTTGCGTCGCCACATCTTCGCGGTGGCCTGCGTCGGTGAGACGGACGATGGCGACGATCCTTACAGAGACATCGTTCGCCGACGGCGCATCGAGATGGCAGAGAGCGGCGGGTGGACAGCCGCGGATCCGAAGGCCATCACGGCGTCTCGCCTGCGGCGCGCGTGTTGCGTCCACGCGGCCTCGCCGTCGCCCGAGGGTGGCTCTACGCGACGGCGGACGACCTCACTCGCTCGGTCGTCCGCTTCAACGCCCGACTTGACGGGAGCGGCTACCGGACCAACGGCCGGTGCGGCTCGGGGACCGGTCGGTTCCGCGCCGCCAGGGGCCTCGCGGTCAGCGGCTCGTACCCCTACGTCGCCGATACCGGCAACGCGCGTGTCGTTCGCATCGGCCGGAAGCTCGACGGGAGCGGGGTGGAAGGCCGTGTCAGCCTCGAGTGATCCGGGCCTCCGGCACGTCACACCGCAGGGGATCGCCGTCGCCGGGGCGCGCGTGTTCGTCACGGAGTTCGCGATCGACTACGCCGCACGGGCTTCGTTCTACGCGCGGATCGTGTCGCTGCCGATCCCCCGGTCCGCGGCCGGATGGCGAACGGCAGACTCCCTCGGACGCGCATCCGGCGGCCTCCAGGAACCGGTGGGTGTCGCCGCCCTGCGCGACCGGGTCTTCATCGCCGACACCCTCCTCCCGGGGGTCGTGCGCATGAGCGTCGCGCTCGACGGCACGGACTGGCTCGTCACCGCCGTCCCGACGGAGTGAGCGACGAGCCAGGGACGACACGAGCCCCGCCTCACACCAGCGGTCCAGAGCGGTGTGAGCCCCGCACGAGAGGTCGAACGGACGATGCGCCTGACGAAGGTCGCGTAGGTCGTGCTCGCCGGGACCGCGATGGGCATGACGAGCTGCCAGCAGGCGCCGGTGGCGATCTTCTCGCTCCCGCTGCCCGCCCGGCCGACTGAGCCCCTACGGCAGGGCGCGGACGAGGGCCGCGGTCGCGAAGGGGTCTCCCGAGACGACGACGAACACGAGGTCGCCGGAGAAGACGACCTCGGCCGTGGAGCGGTCGGGTACCGGGCTCGCCGCGACGAACACCGCGTGTCCGCCGACGCGCGTCTCCCGCAGCGGCAGGTCCGAGCTGGCGAACGCCGCGAGCAGGGCCGCCTGCATGGCGGCGGGGTCCGCGCCGACGAAGCGCATCCCGAAGATCCGCGCGAGCGTGCCGGCCGAGCTGTCGCTGGACGTGACCTCCTTCTCCGCGCTGATGACGTCGTTCGACCCCAGCCCGAGGTCCGCGAGCATCTTCGACAGCGCGTCCGGATCGAACGAAGCGCCGTCCTGCGCCGGCGCGAGATCGAGCCGACGACCGTTCGCGTCGGTGACCGAGGACGGCAACAGCGCGAGGAGCTCCTCGCTCGTCGTGGGCTTCGGGGCCGAGGCCCCGCACGCGGCCACCACGAGGGAAAGCATGCCGATCGCCATGATGAACCGGCGGCGACCCGCCACCTGCCACGTGCTGCCCATCGATCGAACTCCCTTCGAACGTCGCGGCTCACCGGCCGACGACGGGACCTTGTGTCTACCGGCGCGGATCATCGCCATCGGTCGCATCCTCCGACTCTCGTCGCCACATCTTCGCGGTGGCTCACG
>JBAWVU010000252.1:0-4392 GCA_037147135.1 Chloroflexota bacterium | reverse complement strand
GCGCGATGTGGACGCGTCCGCGCCAGAGGCCGGGCTCCCGCGGTCCCGTCCGCGCGCGCAGGGGCACGAGGCGCGCGACCGGGCGTCCGGCTCGTGCGATGACGATCTCCTCACCCGCCTCGGCGCGCTCGACGAGCCGCGAGAGATGTGTCTTCGCGTCGTGGATGTCGACCTGCTCGACCATGGGATCGTCGAGCCTCCTGCGGTCAGTCCAGGCTGGTCCGCTCATGGACCGCGGTCCACCGACCCGGAGACGGCCCGTCGTCCACCGGGTGCGACGCCCGCGCCCCAGGAGGGGGGACGAGGCCGACAGCCCGCGCGGTCCGCGCCGTGTCACCCGTGGAACGGGTTCTCGATGCGTACCCCGGCGATCGTCCGGCCGTGCTGGAGGTCCTCGGTGAGGATCCGACCGGCCCCGCTCCTGGCCGCCGCGACCACGATGAGCGCATCCCAGAACGACAAGGAGTGGCGTTGTTCAAGCTCAGCCGCTTCGAGGATGTCCCCGGTCGTGATGGCGTACACCGGCCAGCGGCCGTAACGTCCCACGAGAGCACGCGCCTTGGAGCGGGGGACGACGATGCGGAGCTTGCGCGTGAGGGTGACGTACAGCTCCTGCAGCACCTGGGTGCTCAGCTGCCCCTCGCGGGTGCGCCACAGGTCGGAGAGGATCGCCCGGGCGATCGTCGACTTCTCGGGCTCGCGCTGGTCATACGCATAGAGGACGATGTTGGTGTCGACGAACGTCCTCATCCGTCGTACAGCTCGTCGCGGGCGGGATAGGGGCCACCGCCCAGATCGTACCCACGTTCCAGCTCCGCCAGCGCGTCATGCATGGCCCGGTCGTAGTCGTCGTCCTGTCGCGCGAGCACCTCGATCTGCTCGGTCAACAGCCGGCTGATGGAGCTTCCCCGTTTCGCGGCCGCGACCCGGGCCTTCTGGATGGTCGCTTCGTCGAGCTGGACCGTGATGTTCCGTTTCATGCTGCCACCTCACCACGTGGATCACGTGTACCACGTAAGGTACGTGGTCGCCATGCGACGGTCAACCGATCCGCCGCGATGGCGATACGATTGCCCCCGTGAGCATCGGCGCGAGCGACTTCGTCCACCTCCACACGCACTCGGAGTTCTCCCTCCTCGATGGGCTCGGCCGGATCACCGACCTCGCGGACGAGGCCGAGCGGCTCGGGTTCTCGCACCTCGCGCTCACCGACCACGGGGCTCTCTACGGATCGGTGGCCTTCTACCAGGCCGTCGCCCAGCGCGGGATCCGCCCGATCGTCGGCGTGGAGACGTACATCGCCCGCCGCTCGATGCGCGACAGGGAAGGGAAGGCGGACGCCCAGCCGTTCCACCTCGTCCTCCTCGCGCAGGACGACGTCGGCTACCGGAACCTCTGCCGCCTCCTCACGGACGCCCATCTCGACGGCTACTACTACAAGCCCCGGATCGACCGCGAGCATCTCGCCCGCCACGCGGAGGGGCTCATCGGGCTGTCGGCGTGCCTCGGCGGTGAGATCCCCAAGGCGCTCGAGACGGACGACTGGGAGTCCGCCCGCAGGCTTGCCGGCGAGTACGGCGAGATCTTCGGGAGGGACCGCTTCTACCTCGAGCTCCAGGACCACGGTCTCCCGGAGCAGCGCCGCCTCAACGAGCAGCTCCTCCGGCTCGCGCCGGAGGTCGGGCTCCCGCTCGTCGTGACGAACGACCTCCACTACGTCCACCGCGACCAGTCCGAGGCCCACGACGTCCTCCTCTGCGTGGGGACGGGGAGCCAGCTCGACACGCCCGGCCGGATGCGCTTCGAGTCGGCCGAGTTCTACCTCAAGTCCGCGACCGAGATGGCGGCGCTCTTCCCCGACCAGCGCGAGGCGGTCCTCAATACGCGGCGGATCGCAGAGATGATCGACCTGCGCCTCCCGCTCGGCGAGACCCGGATCCCGTCGTTCCCGCTCGCCGATGGGGAGACCGTGGAGACGTGGCTCCGGAAGGAGTGCGAGCTCGGTCTCGCGGCGCGCTACGGCGAGGTGACGCCCGAGCTCCGCGAGCGTCTCGACTACGAGCTCGGCGTCATCCTCCGGATGGACTACGCGGGCTACTTCCTCATCGTCGCGGACTTCGTCCGGTTCGCGCGGGAGCAGGGGATCCAGACGACGTGCCGCGGGAGCGCGCCCGGGTCGATCGTCACGTACACCCTCGGGATCACGCCGGTGGACCCGATCCACTACCGGCTCCCTTTCGAGCGGTTCCTCAACCCGGACCGCGTGACGATGCCGGACATCGACGTGGACTTCGAGGACGGGCGGCGCGACGAGGTCATCGCGTACGTCACCCGCAAGTACGGACAGGACCACGTCGCCCAGATCATCACGTTCGGCACGATGCTCGCCCGCGCGGCGATCCGGGACGTGGGACGCGTCCTCGGCCACAGCTACGGCGAGATCGACCGGATCGCCAAGGCGGTCCCCAACCAGCTCGGGATCAGGCTCGACGAGGCGATCGTCATGTCGGCGCAGCTCCGCGAGATGTACGAGGGCGATCCGGCGGTCCACCGCGTCGTCGATTTCGCGAAGCAGCTGGAGGGCGTGGCCCGCAACGCGTCGACCCACGCCGCGGGCGTCGTCATCAGCCGCGAGCCGCTCACCGACCTCATGCCGCTCCAGCGCGCGACGAACTCCGAGTCGCTCATGACCCAGTACGAGATGCACGGGGTCGAGGCACTCGGGCTCCTCAAGTTCGACTTCCTCGGCCTGTCGAACCTCACGATCCTCCGCCACGCGGTCGATATGATCCGCGAGCACCGGGGCGTCGACATCGACCTCGACCGGATCCCGCTCGACGACGCGCGGACGTTCGAGCTCCTCGCGTCGGGCGAGACGACGGGGATCTTCCAGCTCGAGTCCGCCGGCATGCGCCGCTACGTGAAGGAGCTGCAGCCGACGTCGGTCTTCGACCTCGCGGCGATGGTCGCGCTCTACCGGCCCGGACCGATGGACAACATCCCGACCTACATCCGGCGCAAGCACGGCCTGGAGCCGGTGACATACCTCCACCCGCTCCTGGAGCCGTACCTCGAGCGGACGTACGGGGTCTTCGTCTACCAGGAGGACATCATGTCCGCGGCGATGGCGCTCGCGGGCTTCACCGGGCCGGAAGCCGACACCCTCGGCTACGCGATCCGCAAGAAGAAGAGCTCTGTCCTCCGGTCGATGCGAGAGCAGTTCGTCACGCAGGCGGCCGAGCGGGGCGTCCCCGCGGGCACGATCGACGCCGTCTTCAAGGCCTTCGAGCCGTTCGAGCGGTACGGGTTCAACAAGGCCCATGCCACCTGCTACGGCCTCGTCGCGTACCAGACGGCGTACCTCAAGGCGAACTACACCGTCGACTACATGACGAGCGTCCTCACCGCGTTCCGCGACCGCGAGGAGAAGGTGGCTGCCGCGGTTGCCGAGTGTCGGCGGCTCGGCATCCGGGTCCTCCCGCCCAACGTCCACCGGTCGTCGCTCGAGTTCACCGTCGAGGGGGACGGGGTCCGGTTCGGCCTCCTCGCGGTGAAGAACGTCGGCGAGGGGGCGATCCTCTCGATCGTCGCCGCCCGCGAGGAGGGCGGGGACTTCCGGTCTCTCGCCGACCTCTGCACGCGGATCGACCTCCGGCTGGCCAACAAGCGCGTCATCGAGTCGCTCATCCGCGTCGGCGCGCTCTCGGACCTGGGCCATCACGCGCAGCTGCTCCTCGCGCTCGACGATGCCATCGCCGCGGCACAGGCGACGCAGCGCGACCGGGCGAGCGGGCAGACGAGCCTCTTCGACCTCGCGGTGGAGCCGGGATCGCTCGAGAAGCCGCTCCCGACGACGCCCGAGGCGCCGTCGCGCGAGCGGCTCCGCTGGGAGAAGGAGCTCCTGGGCCTCTACCTGTCCGATCATCCGCTCGGCGAGGTCGCCGACCGGATCTCCAGCATCGTCACCGCGTACAGCGGCGACCTCCGCGACGAGCTGCTCGACGGCCAGCGCGTCGTCGTGGGCGGCGTGGTCACGGGCGTCCGCACGCTCATCACGAAGGCGAAGTCCACGATGGCGGTCGCCACGGTCGAGGATCTCCAGGGGGCGGTCGAGGTCCTCGTCTTCCCGAAGACGTACGAGCAGACCCGCGACGAGTGGGAGGAGGGCGCGATCGTCCTCGTGGCCGGCCGGGTGGATCACCGGGGCGAGGAGGCCCAGCTGCTCGCCGACCTTGTCCGGACCTGGGCGTCAGTGCTCGAGATGGGGGACGAGGCCTTCGCCGCCGAGGTCGCCGCGGGGGATCGGGGCCGCTCCCGTGACCGCAACGGCGGCTGGCCCCGCCGCCTGCCCGGCACCCCGGGCGGGACGGTCATCTACGGCGACTGGCAGGA
>JBAWVU010000251.1:0-4411 GCA_037147135.1 Chloroflexota bacterium | reverse complement strand
GGCTGTACGTGGACGGGGGGATCTCCTGCCCCGGCCTCGACCTCTCCGGGCGGGCGGTCGCCATCTCCGCCGGCGTGAACGTGTCGGGCGGCAACTTCTCCTTCACCGACTTCTCCGGCAGCGAGCTGATGGACGTGAACCTGTCCAACGCGAACCTGCGGGCGGCCAACCTCAACGGCGTGCCCGTGGCCGGGTCGAACTTCTCCGGGGCGGATCTGCGCGACGCCGACCTCTCGGGCGGCCAGGGCTGGGACCAGGCGATCACCGACGCGGGCACGAAGTACTGCAAGACGAAGATGCCGAACGGCAAGCTGAACAACACGGGCTGCTAGGTCGCCGGACGCCGGACGTCCGCCGTCCCGCCACGCGGATGCCCCCGTCGACGCGCCCGCGGGGCGTGCTCGCGATCCCCGCGATCGCCCTGGTCGCCTGCTTCGCCATGGTGGCCGCCGCGCTCTTCGCCTCGGTCGGGCGTGCCGGCACGGACCCCGACGGGCTCGGCTGCGTGCCCGTGACGGGGTCCTCGATCGACGGGGTCCCCACCCCCGTCGTCTGCGCGGACTCCGGGCTGCGGCCCGCCGTCGACGGATTCTCGTTCCCGAACTGGGGCGGATCGGGCGGGAGCGACACGATCACGACCGGCACGCTCGTCGCGCTCTTCGGCGCGGCCAACGTGTGCGCCGAGATGATGGCCGGCGTCTGCACGCCGACCCGGGCGGCCCAGGACTGGGCGGACCAGATGAACGAGTCGCTCGCCAACGGCCGCTGCGAGGGGATGTCCGTGCTCGTCGAGCGACTGTTCGCCGGCACCCAGCACCTCGCGGCCCTGGATCCCGCGGCGGCGACCGTCTCCGACCTCCGGCGCACGCGCCCGTCCGTCGCGCAGTCGATCGCGTACTGGTGGGCCACGCAGGTGACGCCCGAGGTGGCGAAGGCGGCGGCCGACTCCCGGCTGCTGGAGCCCAGCGGGATCGTCCGCGACGTGGTCACCGGCCTGCGCGCGGGTGCGTCCGACACGCTCGGGATCTACGGCAGGGCGGGCGCCCACGCCGTCACTCCGTTCGCCGTCACGTACGACGGACCGGTCTACTCCATCTGGGTCTACGACTCGAACCACCCCGGCACCGCAGGCCGGGTCATCGTGGACCCCCGCGTGGAGACCTGGCAGTACCAGGGCTCCCCGGCGACCGTGGTCGCGGCGACCTCGCCCTGGTCCGGCTCGGGCCCCGGCGGCCTGGAGTACACGCCGATGAGCGTGCGGGCCGGCGACTTCACCGCGCCGTTCTCCGACGACCCGCGGGAGAACCCGTTCGCATACACGATCACCGCTACGAGCACGGACCCCGCGACCCCGGTGGACCTCCGCCTCGAGACCGCCGAGTTCAGGGTCGATACGGCCGCGACCGGGGGCGCGGACACGCCCTCCGTCGTCGCCGTGCGGATCGACGACGACGGCACCGGCTACGGCACCGTGGCGTACGTCCGCGATCCGGCCCCCCTCCTCGTCGTTCCCCGGACCGGCGGGATCGCGGTGCCGGTGGACGTCTCCATCGACGGGCCGTCCATCCCGTGGGTGCGGGTGCACGCGCACGGCATCCCCGCGTCCGCGACTGCCGACGCATATTCGATCCGGGCGGACGCGGCCGACGGCATCCGGATCACCGTGGCCGACGGCGAGCAGGTGGAGGTCACGATCGCCGACGGTCCCGACAGCCTGGACCACGTCCCCGTGGTGGGGCCCATGATCGTTCGTCTGCGGATCGACCCCGCGACCGGCAGGGTGGAGGTCACGCAGTCGGCCTGGAGCCCCGCGGAGATCCCGTGACCACCTGACCGGTCCAGGGGGCCGATCGTGCGGGCGGGCCCATGCCCGCGATGGTAGGCTCGGGTCGACGTCCCCACGCGCGGTCGAGCGCCCATCCGCGCCATCAGCACGCGAACCGCCACCGTCATCCGTCCGCAGCGCGGTCGTGCCCGGGCGCGACCGAGGAGTCTTCGATGCCGATGCAGGTCGGGCTCATGGTCCCGCAGGGATGGAAGGGCGAGTACGACGGCTGGGATCCGCGCGCCGCGTGGGCCCGCTCCGTCGAGCTCGCCGTGAATGCCGAGCGTCTCGGCTTCGAGTCGCTCTGGGTCTTCGACCACTTCACCACCGTCCCGCATCCCACCGACGAGATCACGTTCGAGTCGTTCACGATGCTCGGGGCGCTCGCGCAGGCGACGCGCCGTGCGCGGATCGGCCACATGGTCGTCTGCACCGGGTTCCGCAACCCCGCCCTCACCGCCAAGATGGCGTCCACGCTCGACGTCATCTCCGGTGGCCGCTTCGAGCTCGGCATCGGCGCCGGCTGGAAGGAGGACGAGTGGGTCTCCTACGGCTACGGCTTCCCGGAGACGCCCGAGCGGCTCGCGACGTTCGGGGACCACCTGGAGGTGATCACCCGCATGCTCGCGCCGGGGCGGGCGACGTACCTGGGGCCGTCCGCCTCCGTCCAGGGCGCGATCAACGTGCCGAAGGGGATCCAGCAGCCCCGGCTGCCCCTCATCGTCGGCGGCAACGGCAAGACCGTGACGTTCCGGTACGCCGCGCGTTTCGCGGATGAGCTCAACCTCGTCTACCTCGACCCTGAAGGCGTGGCCGCGCGGCTGCCGATCGTCCGGCAGCGCTGCGAGGAGGCAGGTCGCGACCCTGCGACGCTGCGCGTCTCGATCTACGTTCCCGACGATCTGTTCCGCGCGGCTGGCGAGGAGCGCGTCGACCTGGTCGGACGGTACGCGGATCTCGGCCTGAGCCGCCTCATCGCGTTCCCGGGCCGGCCGTCGGTGCAGCCCGAGGCGCAGGCCTCGTTCGCGGCGGACGTCGTCGCCGCCGGCCTCCAGCTCGCCGCCGACTGACGCGGGCTCCGTCGGCCGCGTCCCGCACCGGGGCCCGGGAATCGCGACGGCCGGGAACCGCCGCGGCCGGCCCGACGTCCCTGCCCTGACGCACCCGCGGCCGAGCCCGCGGGGCGCAGCGCCGGGGATCCGGCAGAGGGTGCGACATGCGACGTCCGACCATCTCGCGGCCGATGGCCGTTGTCCTCGCCCTGGCCACGATCCTGGCCCTCGTCGCCGGCGCATGTTCCGGGGCCGCCACCACGACTGATGTCGGCGGCCGGAACTCCGGTGGCAGCGTCTCCACCCGCGGGCAGGTGCCCGACGTCGCCCCGGTCCAGGACGGCGGGGAGGCCGGCCTCGCCGAGGTCCCCGCCGGCGGGAACGTCTCCGATGGCGACACGACCTCGCAGGCGACCGGCCCGATGATCATCCGGACAGGCACACTCGCGCTCCAGGTCGGCGACGTCGACAAGTCCGTCGCCGATGCGCAGCGCATAGTGACCGCCGCCGGTGGGTACGTCGCCGGCTCGGACCGCAGCTTCAACGGCGACCAGCCTGTGGCCACGCTCACGCTCCGGATCCCCGTCGAACGCTGGGACGCGACCCTCGCCGAGCTCCGCGGACTCTCCGTCAAGGTCCTGAGCGAGCAGACAGCGTCGGTCGAGGTGACGGCACAGGTGCGCGATCTCGACGCCCGGATCGTGAACCTCCAGGCGTCGGAGGCCGCGCTCCTTGGGATCATGGTGAAGGCCACGCGGATCTCCGACATCCTCGAAGTCCAGAGCCAGCTCACGAGCGTCCGCGGCGAGATCGAGCAGCTCCAGTCCGAGCGCAAGCAGCTCGCCGACCAGGCCGCGCAGGGGACGCTCACCACGAGCTTCGTCCTCGTGCCGACCCCGATCGAGACGACCGCTAAGGGGTGGGACCCGGGCGCCGAGGTGGCGAACGCCGTCGCCGCCCTCGTCGGGATGGGCCAGAACGTCGCGGGCGGCGCGATCTGGTTCGTGATCGTCATCCTCCCGGTCCTGCTCGTGGCCCTCGTCGTGCTCCTCCCGATCGCGTATGTCGTCCGCCGCGTGCTCCGTCGGACCAGGAGGTCCGGCACCGGGACCCCGTCGACCCCGGCCGGCCCGCTGTGGGGGCCCGGCGCCTGATCCGACGCGTCGTCTGACCACCGGCCGGCGCCGGTCGCCTTCAGTGCGGCCGGCGCCGCTCCTCGTCCAGCGTCTTCCGCGCGTACCCCCCGATGACGGCGGTGAGCAGCGCCGGCACGATGAGGAAGACGAGGAGCAGCGCGCCGCCCGGTCCACCCGGCTCTTCGGGGGTCGCGAGCGTCACGCCGGCGAGCGCCGCGACGAAGCGCACGACCGGGATCGCCAGTCCGATGATGAGCCCGCCCGCCACGATCCCGTCCGGCCGGAGGAAACCCGCGAGGACACACGCGAGGATGAGGACGACGAGCAAGGGGACGACCGGCTCGACGAGCAGGTCCGTGGCGACGACGACGGCCGCGAGCGCGACGCACGTGATGAGG
>JBAWVU010000250.1:0-4422 GCA_037147135.1 Chloroflexota bacterium | reverse complement strand
GTCCGCCGCCGCGTGGATGGCGATGGGCAGCGCAAGGCTGTTCGTCCGGCGCGCGATGATCCCGGCCGCGAGGCCGCCGGCGACCATCGCGGCGACGACCGGGAGGGCCGGGCCGACGTAGTCGGAGCCTGCGTGCGCGAGGCCGAACGCGAGCCCCTGTGCCCCGAGCGCGAGCGTCGCCCCGATCGCCCGCTCACCCCACCCGAGCCACGCCCCGCGAAAGGCGACCTCCTCCTCGACGGAGTTCGCGAGCGCGAAGATGAGCGCCGGAACGAGCACCGCCGGGCCCGGGATGTGGAAGCCGACCGGGCCGAAGAACGGCTCCGCGAGCGCCGGTCCCACGAGAACGGCGAGCGGCGTGGCGAGGACGAACAGCCCGACCGACACCGCCGCGATGCGGGCGGACGGTCGCCGAAGGCGGAGCGCGTCGCGCGGCGACGAGGAGATCGCCGCGGTCGCGACCACCGCACCGAGCACCGCGAGCATCTCGAGGACGCGCCGGATCGTCCGTGGCGACACCAGGTCGGTGCACGGGACGGCTCCGGCCGCGGAGGCAGGCTCCGGCACCAGTGCGAGCGCGAGCAGGACCGCCACGGGCACGGGCGCGGCCCACGCGGCACGGACGCGCGCGTCGGCGCTGCGCCGGGACAGGACGAGGCCGATGACGAGGATGACGAGCGCGGGCAGGCGGAGCGGTCGCACCGCGGCCGCGCAGATGACGAGGGCGCTCGGTGCGAGGAGGACGGCGGTGGGCCCCATGCCGCGGATGCGATCCGGACGGAAGGGCGATCCGCTCACCGGTTCCCCGGCGCGCACGAAAGCGCCCAGAGGAACCACTCCCCGCTCATCGTTCCGCCGGGTCCAAGGACCCGCCGGCTCGGTACCGGTTCGTCGCCCCTCCGGGCAGGACCAACCATACGGGCGCGCCTCTCACCCCGTCCAGCGGGTTGTCCACGGGATTCGCGCTTCGCGTCCCCGCGGCCGGCGTCTGTCCACACTCCGCCCACAGGGGATCCCGCCGGGTCAGTCGGGAAGTCCCGGCGGGGGCACGTCGGCGACGTCCTCGGACCCCGGAGGCACATCGGCCGCCTCCCAGTCCTCGACGCCCGCCTCGGGCCACTCCCCCGTCGCGCGGCGGAGCTCCGCCGCGAGTGCCGGCGGGACCCGGCCGGTGACATGGACGCCGGAGCCCTCGTACGCGAGGTCACTCGCCCCTCGTTCGCGCACGCGGGCGATGAGCGCGCCCTCCGTGTACGGGACGATCACGTCGATGTCCTCCCAGAGCGACGCGAGCAGGGCGGCGAGCTCGGCGCGCAGCTCCGGGAGGCCGAAGCCGGTGAGCGCGCTCACGAGGACGGCCCCGGCGATGACCGGGGCGGGCGCCGTGCCGTCGGCCGCCTGCGACTCGATGAGGTCGATCTTGTTGAACGCGACGAGGCGCGGCTTGTCGCCGGCACCGAGCTCGTCGAGGACCTGCTGGACGGTCGCGCGGTGCTCTGCGAAGTGCGTGTCCGACGCGTCGACGACCTCGATGAGGACGTCCGCGCGGTTCGCCTCCTCCAGCGTGGCCCGGAACGCGTCGATGAGCTGGTGCGGGAGCTTGTGGATGAACCCGACCGTGTCCGTGAGGATGGCGACCTGGCCCTCCCCGAGCTTCACCTGGCGGCTCGTGGGATCGAGCGTCGCGAAGAGCCGGTCCTCGGCGAGCGCGACCTCCTCGCCGACGAGCGAGTTGAGGAGCGTCGACTTGCCCGCGTTCGTGTACCCGACGATCGCGACGGTCGGGACGAGGCCACGATCGCGGCCGCGCGCAGCGGTCGCGCGCTGCTGCCGGACGTCTTCGACCCGCTCCTTCATCTTCTTGATGCGCCCGCGGATCACCCGCCGGTCCGTCTCGAGCTGCGTCTCCCCGGGTCCCCGCGTGCCGATCCCGCCGCCCGTTCGCGAGAGGTGTGTCCACATCCGCGTCAGGCGGGGCAGCTGGTACTCGAGCTGGGCGAGCTCGACCTGGAGACGGCCTTCCTTCGTCCGCGCGTGCTGGGCGAAGATGTCGAGGATGAGGCGCGAGCGGTCGATGACCTTGATGCCGAGGAGCTGCTCGAGCGACTTCTGCTGGGTCGGGCTCAGCTCGTCGTCCGCGATGAGGAGCCCGAACCCGGTCTCCGCCTTGGCCGCGACGAGCTCCTGCGCCTTGCCCTTCCCGATGTACCAGTTGGGGTCGACGTGCCGGCGGTTCTGCCATTCGGCACCGACGACCTCCGCGCCCGCGGTGTCGACGAGGCTGCCGAGCTCGGCGAGCGAGTCCTCCGCGCTCCAGCCCGGGTCGCCACGAGTGTCGACTGCGACGAGGAACGCCTTCTCGACCGGCGGCGCGAGGTCGGTGGTGGTGGCACGGGTCATCGCGCGGAGGATACTCGTTCGGACCCGATCAGAAGGCGGGCGGCGTCGATGGCCGGGGGCAGCGGGTCGGCCGCGGCATCGAGCCACGCGATCGCCGGCTCGGAGCGGAACCAGGTCCGCTGGCGGCGCGCGAACGCGGCGTTGCGCGCGACGTTGACCCCGAGGAACCGGTCACGATCGATCCGGCCGTCGAGGAGGTCGAACGCCTCGTGGTAGCCGATCGCAGAGAGGGACCGCAACGTCTCCGGGTACCGCTCGTGGAGCGCCCGCGCCTCATCGAGGAGGCCGCCGTCAAGCTGGGCCTGCGCACGCGCCGCGATCCAGCGGCGGTGGGTCGACCGGTCGGCGTCGAGCCCGAGCCACGCGACCGGCCTGTCGTACCCACGCGGCGGCGGCGGTGGCGCATCCCCGACGACCGACGCCCGCTCGAGTGCGCGGACCACGCGACGGGGGTTGCGCAGGTCGATGCCGGCGGC
Organism: Chloroflexota bacterium; assembly: GCA_037147135.1. Classification (GTDB taxonomy): domain Bacteria; phylum Chloroflexota; class Limnocylindria; order Limnocylindrales; family CSP1-4; genus CAIYQJ01. The sequence goes on along the minus strand of JBAWVU010000250.1, from coordinate 1,546 downwards.
GGTCCGTGGCGCGACGTCGCGGAGGCGCGCCACGAGGGCGGCGAGCCCGTCGCGCGCGAGATCCTCGTCGAGGGCAGCACGGGCCGCGAGGTCCCAGGGCAGGGCCGCGACATCGAGGCCGCGCGCGACGGCGCGGAGGTAGAGCCCGGTCCCGCCGACGAGGACGCCGAGCCCGTCCCGGTCCGCGATGCCCTCGAGCGCCCGGGCAGCGTGCGCGACGAAGTCCGCGACGGAGAACGGCTCGTCCGGGTCGACGAGGTCGAGGCAGTGGTGGGGCGCGCGCGCCCGTTCCTCGGCCGTCGCCTTCGCGGTGCCGACATCCATCCCGCGGTAGACCTGCCGTGAATCGGCAGAGATGATCTCCGCGTGGATGCCGTCGCGCGCGAGCGCCTCCGCGAGCCGGATCGCGAGGCCCGTCTTGCCGGTCGCTGTCGGGCCGGCGACGACGAGGAGCGGTGGCACGGCGCTCAGTCGAGGCATCCCCGGAGAGAGAACGGCCCCGCGTGCTCGATGCGCACGCCGACGAGCCGGCCCACGAGGCCCGGGCTGCCGACCAGGTGGACGAGCCTGCCCTGCCTCGTCCTGCCGGCGAGCCGCACCTCGCCGGACCTCGGCACCGGGCGCGAGCCGGATGAGGAGGCGGCCCTCGCGTCGAGTTCGTCGATCGCCTCGGCTGCGGCATCGCCCGCCGGGTCGTCGTCCGCGTGCGCGGGCGGAGGCGCGACGTCGCCCGCCGGGTCGTCGTCCGCCTGCGCGGGCGGAGGAGCGGCCTGGTCCACGAGGACCTCGACCGTCCTGCCCACCCACGCCCGGTTCCGCTCGAGGCCGATCCCCTCCTGGAGGGCGAGGAGGTCGTTTAGACGCCGGCGCTTGACGGAAGGCGGGACGTCGTCGGCGAGCCGCGCGGCGGGCGTTCCCGGACGCGGCGAGAAGGCGGCCGCGAAGACCTGGTCGTAGCGGACCGCCTCGAGGAGGCGGAGCGTCGACTCGTACTGCTCCTCGGTCTCGCCGCAGAACCCGACGATGACGTCCGTGCTCATCGCGATGCCCGGCACCGCCGCACGGATCCGGTCAAGCCGCTCGAGGTAATGCTCGACCGAGTACTGGCGTCCCATCCGCCGGAGGATGGCGTCGTCGCCCGACTGGACCGGGAGGTGGAGGTGCTCGCAGACCGACCGACATGCGGCCATCGCATCGACGAGCCGATCCGAGAGGTCCCACGGGTGGGACGTGATGAACCGGAGCCGCGGGATCGCCGGTCGGCCGTCCGGTCCCGCGATCGCGTCGATCGCGTGGAGCAGCTCGGCGAGGTCGGGCCGCGCCCGGCGGTCGATCCACCTCCCGACGCTCCGCTCCGCCTCGACGTGCGCGAAGCGCTCCTCTGCCGGGAGGTCGTGGCCGTAGCTGTTCACGTTCTGGCCGAGGAGCGTCACCTCGGCGTACCCATCGGCCGCGAGCGCGCGCGCCTCGGCGACGATCTCGTCGAAGGGGCGACTGCGCTCCGGCCCGCGCGTGAGCGGCACGATGCAGTACGTGCACGTCTTGT
>JBAWVU010000249.1:0-4435 GCA_037147135.1 Chloroflexota bacterium | reverse complement strand
ACCCTGATCGGGCTGACGAACCGGACGCCGGCGCAGGACGCGGAGCTCGCGGCGCTCGACGAGAGGTTGGCCAGCCTCCGCGCGACGTCCGCCGCCCTGCTCTCGCTCTCCTCGGGCAGCGCCGCCAACCTCCTCACCGTCATCGAGCCGGCGATCGCTCCCACCGGTCCCATCTCGCCGAGGCCGCTTCAGAATGCGCTCCTCGGGGCCGTCTTCGGCCTGCTCCTGGCCGCTGGTGTCGTCGTCGTCGCAGAGCACCTCGATGATGGGATCCGGGATTCCGACGCCGTGTCGGAGGTCTCGGGCCTGAGCACCCTCGGCACGATCGCGCGCATGAAGGGCGACCGGTCCCACGGCGAGATGTACCGGCTGGCCGCCCTCCTCTACCCGCGCTCCTCGGTCGCGGAAGCCTACCGCGCGCTCCGGACCAACATCGAGTTCGCGTCGGTCGATACACCGATCCGGACGCTCCTCGTGACGAGCTCGGTCCCGGGCGAGGGCAAGACCACCACCGCGTCGAACGTGGCCATCGTGTTCGCGCAGGCAGGCCGCCGGGTTCTCCTGGTGGACGCGGACCTTCGCAAGCCGGGCGTCCACCAGGTCTTCGACCTGGCCAACACGCATGGTCTCACGACTCTGCTGCGCAACGAGGGTGTTGACGTCGGCGAGGTCGCACAGGCCACCGAGCAGGACAACCTCCGAGTGTTGACCACGGGCCCCCTGCCGCCCAACCCGGCCGAGCTCCTCGGCTCGCAGCGCATGCGCGTGACCGTCGATCGGCTGACGGCTGGCCACGACGTCGTCGTCTTCGACAGCCCGCCGCTCCAGGCGGTCACCGACGCAGCGATCGTGAGCTCGTTCGTCGACGGGACCCTCTTCGTGATCGATGCGGCGCGCAGCCACCGGGGCACCGTCCGCCAGGGTCGCGAGGTTCTCGCCAAGGCCGGCGCCAACGTGCTCGGTGCCGTGCTCAATCGAGTCCCGGCTGGGGCCCACTCCGACTACGCCAGCTACTACGGCGGCCACTACGAGTCCGAGCAGGCGGTCGGGCGACCAGCCCGGACGCCGGACGCGTCGCCGGACGTGCCGGGCCCTCCCGCTCCTCTGCCCGGGACCGGCTGAGCGAATACACGGCAGCACCACCGCCCGTACGCCCGAGGGTGCGAGGAGCGCAAGGCGTGGATTCGAAGCGTGTTCTCGACGTCACGGTCGGTTCGCTGGCGATGGCACTCGCGGCACCGATCCTGGCCGGGGTGGCGATGGCCATGCGGCTGTCGGGAGATTGTGGGCCGTTCCTCTACCGCGCCCGGCGCGTCGGAGAAGGGGCCTCGATCATCACGGTGCTGAAGGTCCGGACGATGACCGAGGGCGCGGTCGGGTCGAGCCTGACGAAGTCCGGGGACCCGCGTGTGACGCACCTGGGCCGCCTGCTCCGTAGGTACCGGATCGACGAGCTTCCCCAACTCCTCAACGTGGTGCGCGGGGACATGTCTCTGGTGGGCCCGCGCCCGGAAGACCCGTGGTTCGTGGACCTCTCCGACCCTCTGCACCGGCGCGTCTTCTCAGCAAAGCCGGGCATCACCGGACTGGCCCAGCTCGCGTTCCACGACGAAGCCCAGCGTCTCGTTGGCCCCGACGCCGAGCGGTGCTACCGGGACGAGGTCCTCCCGGCGAAACTGCGACTGGACGCCGAGTACCTTGACCGCAGGACGACGCTGCTCGACCTCGAGATCCTCCTGCGGACCGCCCGGACCGTCCTGGGCTGACCAGCTACCTCGCCCGGGCCGCCTCGGCGATGATCTCCGCCAGCCGGTCCAGGATGGCCCCGCGCTCGTAGTGCTGCGCGACATACGCGCGTCCGGCGGCGCCGCGGGGCGCGCGGCCGGGATCCTGCCGGCATTCGTCGATGGCGCGAGCGAGGTCGTCGGGGTCCTCCGCGCGGGCCACGTACCCTGCGCCCGACTCTCCGACGATCCGGGCCGTGAGGCCATCGGCTCCGACGATCACCGGCCGCGCTGCGGCCATGGTCTCGAGGAGCTTGGTCGGGAGCGAGTCTTCGAAGAGGGGACCCCGCCGGAGGATCACGAGCCCGGCGTCTGCGGCCGCGAGGATCAACGGGACGTCCGTCCGCGGCACGGACGAGTGGAAGGAGACCACATCCCCGAGCCCCATCGCGCATGCCTGGGCCTCCAGCCCGGGCTTCTCGACGCCCTCCCCGACCACCCGGATGCTGACGCCACCTTCAAGCAGGCGCGCTGCCTCGAGAAGCGTTCCGATCCCCTGGGCGAGACCGACCGTGCCCGCGTAGACGACGGTGAACGCCTCCCCCCACCCGAGCTGCTCTCGCGCGACCGAGGGCTGCCGTTCGGGCAGGAACCTGTCGACCTCGACGCCGTTGGGGATCAGCTCGACTCGGCCCGAAGCGGACGCCTTGCTGGACAGGAGCTCGACGAGCCCCGGGCTCACCGTGGTGATCCTCGTCGCTCCGTGGTACGCGAGGTCTTCGAGCCCGAAGGCGAGCCTGCGTTCGACGCCGGATCGCAGGTAACCCATGGCGATCGGGAAGTCGGGCCATGGATCCGCGACGTGGAAGACGTACGGGATCCCTTTGGCCCGGAGCGCCCGTGCCGCCAGCGCGAGGAGGAGCGGCGGCGACTCGATCAGGGCCACATCGAAGCCTCCCGCGATCGCGAGGCTCGCGAGCGATGTCACGGCGAAGGTCGCATGTCCGATCATGCGACGCGACATGCCAGCGCCCGGAACGGCGAGCGTCGGCAGGCGAGCGATCGCTGCGCCGTCGATCCGTTCCCACGTAGGGCGCCACCAGGCGTAGCCGTCCGGCACGAGGCCCAGCGGGTAGCTCGGGACGGGCGCGACCACCGTCGCCCGGAAGCCCCGCCGTTGCAGGCCGACGACGGTCTCCCGGAGCCGGGTCTGGGCCGCGCCCACCTCGGGGTGGTAGTACTGCGTGAGAAGGAGGAGGCGAAGGTGATCCTGTCGCCCAGCGTCCTTCACCTGCCGCCGCCTTCGTCACTTCGGGATCGCCGGTACTGGGGCAGTCCGGTCGAGCATCGGGAAGTCAGGTTGGTCCTATCCTAGCCGCGGAAGATGCCGACCGGACGCCGGGATCGAGAGATGAGGTGACATGCTGACGGTGGTTCCCCGTCTGCGGGACCGGGTGTACGGCGACTTCCTGATGGCATCGCGACTCCCGCGGTACAGGAGGCTTCTCGAATCCGCGCTCCGGGCCGACTACCGGATCATCTCGGCGGGAGGCCTGTGGCGTCTGATCGAGACCCGCGAGCTGGATCCAACGCGGCGCTACCTGGTGCTCCGCCATGATGTGGACACCGATCCGCGCACGGCGGCCGCAATGTGGGATGTCGATCGCGGGCTGTCCGTCGAGAGCTCCTACTTCTTCAGGCTGTCCACGGTCGCCCCAGCGCTCATGGGCAGCATCGCCGACGGTGGGAGTGAAGCGAGCTACCACTACGAGGAGCTTTCGACCCTCGCGAAGCGCCTGGGTCTCCGCAGCCGCTCGGATGCCATCGCCCACCTGCCCGAGGCGAGGGAACGGTTCGCGGAGAGCATCGGCAGGCTCCGGGCCGTGACGGGCCTGCCGATGCGGGTCGTCGCCGCGCACGGCGACTTCGTGAACCGACGCCTCGGGATCGCGAACTGGGCGATCCTCGCCGACCGCGACTTCCGCCGGGGACTCGGCGTCGATCTCGAGACGTACGACGAGGCCTTCCTGCGCCGTCTCACGAGCCGCCACTCGGACGCGCCGTACCCCCGGTACTGGGCGTACACGGATCCCGCCGAGGCGATCCGAGTCGGTGAGCCGATCATCTCGGTCCTTGTCCATCCGCGACACTGGCGCGTGGATCGACGTGGGAACGCCCGCGACGACATCCAGCGCGTGGTCGAGGGCCTGCGGTTCGAGGTCTCGGTCCGACGGCGGAGGCAGGCGTGAGCTCCGACGGCATGCCGCGTCCCGGCCGGGATCCGGGCCCCACGGAATGCACGACGCCAGAGCCGCCATCGAGCGGTACCTGGCGCCCCCGCGTGGGCATGGCCCTCTACGGGGACCTGACCTACGACAGCCGCGTCCGCAAGGAGGCGCGCACCCTCGCCGACGCCGGCTACGATGTCGTCATCGCCTGTCTTGCTTCGCAGGCGGCGTCCCCCGATCTCCCGGCAAGCGTGAGGATCCTCGTGCTCCGGCCGTCCGGACCGTCGATCATCCCGGGATCCCCGAACCCGTTCGCGGCGACCCACGGGGGTCGTCTGGCCGCGTTTCGCGGCCGCGTGGCCTGGCTCGTCGCATACGTGCGTGGTCTCCGTGCGTGGGGGCGACTGATCGTCGAAGCCGCCGGCCCGGTCGACGTCTGGCATGCTCACGACCTCACCGGACTCGCGGCGATCATCCCGAATC
>JBAWVU010000248.1:0-4464 GCA_037147135.1 Chloroflexota bacterium | reverse complement strand
GGTCCTCACGATCCGGGAGGCGAAGTTCGGCCGGCAGCGCCTGGTCCCGCTCCACCCGAGCGCGACCGCCGCACTGCGCGCCCATGCCGCCCGCCGGGACCGGCTGTGCCCGCACCCGAGAGCACGGACCTTCTTCCTCTCGAGCGTTGGCACCGCGCTCCTCGCCGGAGGCGTGCACGTCACGTTCAACCGGATCACGACCGCGCTCGGCCTGCGCTCGGCGACCGTGCGGCCGCGCCTGCACGACCTGCGCCACAGCTGGGCTGTCCGGACGCTCATCGGCTGGCAGCGCTCCGGGGCCGATGTCGGGGCCCAGATGGCGGCGCTCTCGACGTATCTCGGACATGTCAACCCGGCCGGCACGTACTGGTACCTCTCGGCCTCGCCCGAGCTGATGGAGCTCGCCGCGGCGCGTCTCGATGGTCGCTTCGGAGGCCGGCCGTGAGCGCCCTCGCCCCCACCCTGCAGGCGTTCTTCACCGAGCGGCTGATGCGCCAGCGCGGCGCGAGCCCGCACACGATCGCCGCCTACCGGGACACCTTCCGGCTCTTCTTCGGCTTCGCCACGGAGCGGACCGGAAAGCAGCCCTCCGACCTCGACCTCGGCGATCTCGACGCCCCGCTCGTGGGCGCGTTCCTGGAGCACCTCGAAGCGGACCGGCACAACGGCGTCCGCACCCGCAACCACCGGCTCGCGGCGATCCACTCCCTGTTCGGCTATGCCGCATTGCGCCACCCGGAACACGCGGCCTCGATCCAACGCGTGCTCGCCATCCCGCCCAAGCGGTTCGAGCGCAACCTCGTCACCTACCTCACCGAACCGGAGGTCGACGCGCTCGTGGCCGCCTGTGCGCGGACCACCTGGACCGGCCGGCGCGACCACGCCCTGCTCGTGCTCGCGATCCAGACCGGGCTGCGGATCTCGGAGCTGGCCGGGCTCACCTGTGGCGACGTCATCCTCGCCGCCGGCGCGCACGTCCATTGCATCGGCAAGGGCCGCAAGGAACGGCGCACGCCGCTGGTGCCCCTCACCGTCGGGGTGCTGCGCGCCTGGCTCGCCGAGCGGGCCGGCGCCCCGTCCGAGCCGCTCTTCCCGACGATCGCCGGGGGGCGCCTCAGCCGGGACGCGGTCGAGCACCGGATCGCCCACTACGCCGCCACAGCCGTCGGGCGCTGCCCCTCGCTGCGGACGAAACGGGTGACGGCCCACACATTGAGGCACACCGCGGCGATGCGCCTCCTCCTGTCCGGGGTCGATGTCGTCGTGATCGCCCTGTGGCTCGGCCACGAGCAGGTCGCCACCACCTCGATCTACCTCCACGCCGACATGTCCCAGAAGGAGCGGGCGATCGCGCGCGTCACGCCGCCGGGCACGAAACCCGGGCGCTATCGGGCCCCCGACTCGGTGCTGGCCTTCCTCGAGGCCCTCTGATTATGCCGACCCCTGCGGGGCGCTCACCCCCGTCGCACAGCACGGATCGAGGCGGCCGTCAGGCGGAGGTCGGCATAATCGGGAGGTCGGCATAATCGACGTTGTGCCGACATCGGCACAACGTCGACAACGGCGCCGCGTACGCCGGCGCCGAGCTCGCACGGAGCTGCGCGATCCTCGGCATCCGGCTCATCCACAGCCAGCCCTACCGCCCGCAAGGGAGGGGAAAGCAGGAGAGGCTGAACCGGGTCATCCGGGAGCGCTTCCTCCTCGAGGCCACCCAGATCGGCATCGGCTCCCTCGAGGAGCTCAACGATCGCTTCGCCGCCTGGGTGGAGCGCTACCTCAACGTCCGGGTCCACTCCGAGACCGGCGAGTCGCCCCTCGCGCGGTACGCCACGCGCACGGCGAAGCTCGCGGACCCCGAGCTCCTGCGGGCCGCGTTCCTCTGGTCGGCGCAGCGGCGGGTGAGCCGGACCGCGGGGGTGTCCTTCGAGGGCAACGAGTACGAGGTGGAAGCGGCACTCGTCGGGCGGACGGTCGAGCTGCGCTATCGCCCCGAGGACCTCTTCGCGATCGAGGTCTGGTTCGGGGGCCGCCAGACCGGCTGGGCCACCCCCCGACGGATCGCCCGCCACGTCCACCGGTCCGCACCACCGCCAGCGGAACCTGCGCCGGCACCCGCGACCGGGATCGACTATCTCGGCCAGGTCCTCGCTGACCACGAGGCGACCGTGTCGGGACCGATCGCGTATCGCGACCTTGACGGGGAGCCGCTCCGATGAGCGAGCGCGCACCCTGGCAGACCCACTTCGGCTTCACCCGGACTCCCTTCGGGAAGTCGCTCGCGCCCTCCGAGCTGTTCACGCGGGCTCCCCACGAGGAGGCCGTCGCCCGCATCCGCCACTGCATCGCCGAGTCGGCACTCGGGGTGATCACCGGCGAGGTCGGGACCGGCAAGACGGTCGCCGCGCGAGCGGCACGGGCATCGCTCGATCCGTCCCGTCACGCCCTCATCTACATCGCCAACCCGGCCTTCGGGACACGGGGCCTGTACGTGAGCGTCGTCCGGGCGCTCGGCGGCAGCCCGCGCTTCCACAAGGCGGAGGTGATGGCCCAGACGAGCGAGCTGCTCGAGGCCGAGGAGGCCGAGCGCCACCGGCGGGTCGTCATCGTCGTCGACGAGGCCCACCTCCTCACCCCCGAGCAGCTCGAGGAGCTGCGTCTGCTCACCAACTCCGACATGGACAGCCGGAGCCCGTTCGCAGGGATCCTCCTGGGCCAGCCGAGCCTCGCTCGCCAGCTCCGCCTCGGGGTGTTCGCGGCGCTCGACCAGCGGATCGCCGTCCGCTACCACATCGGGCCGATGGATCTCGGCGACTCGACGGCGTACCTGCGCCACCACCTCGCGCTCGCCGGTCGGAGCGACCAGCTCTTCGCCGACGACGCGATCGTCCGGCTCCACCGCCAGTCCAACGGCATCCCCCGGGCCCTCAACAACGCCGCCGTCGCGGCCCTCATCGCGGCCGCGTCGGACGGCAAGGAGATCGTCGATGATGCCTGTGCCAAGAAGGCGGTCGCGGAGCTCACCCGCGAGTGATCAGCACCCGGCGGTCTCCACCGAGCGCGGCCGTCACGTCCCCACGCAGTCCTGCCGGATCATCACCAAACAGCGTGGCCGCCAACAACAGCCACCTCCCGCGCCCCTGTCACTGGCGCCTGCCTCAGCTCCTCGGCAGGCGCCGACAGTTGACCACTTGAATAGGACGCTCAACCGGACATCATCGTAGTGATCTCTTCGCCCGATCCGCGGTCGCCAGCAGAATAGGGACCATGTGATGACCGAGGCTGCTCCTCTTGGGCCCGCTGTTCCTCCCTCCGCACCCGTCATGTCAACCCCCGCTTCCGCATATCCGCCCCCGGTCGACGTCGGACACCCCGCCCGGCATCGTCGCGGCTGCGGCTGCGGAGGCTGCTTCGGCACCGGCTGTCTCATCATCCTGCTGATCCTGGTCCTCGCCGCCGGTATCGGTGGGGCCCTGGTCTTCCGGGTTCCGGCGAAACTCGGAATCTGGCCCTCGGGCGAGACCCTTCTCGTCGACGCACCTGATCGAGCCGGGGCGGCGGCGATCACCGACGAGCTGCGCGCCGCGGGAATGGATACCACCGGTCTGACCCTTTACGTGCTTCCGGTGGCCGGACAGCCCGGGACGCTGGCCTATGCGATCGTCGATATCTCGGCGGGATTCACCTTCCCCGAGGTGGCCGTCGAGGGGCGTAACCCGATCCCCGACCTGATCACCCGGATCGCCGAAGGTCCGGCCGCCACCGAAGCCGGTGTGGCCGCGGTGGCACTCGAATACCGCGATCTCACCGGCGGTACCGTCGGGACGCTCGTCGCCGACAAGCAGAGCATCGCCGACTTTGCCGCCGGGCGGATCGACGAGGCAGCCTTCTCCAAGGCGCTCCACGGCACGTTCAACCCGCTCAGTGCCCTCGATGCACTGTCGAAGGGAGAGGCGCGATGAAGCAGCCGCATCGCCGGATCGCCGGACTGCTCATCGCCGCCTCACTCGTCGTCGCCGGCTGCTCGGAGGACATGGCCCTGGCCCAAGACTTCATCGCGCAGTGGGCGGCCGACCACGTCGTCGAGATCGCCGCCGCCGGAGTCGGCGTACCGATCGCCGATCCCTATACCCAGGCCGCCCTCGATGCCGGCAAGCCGATCAAGGACATGGTCGAGGCCGAAGAGATCATGGCCGAGGGCCGCGTGAACGAGGACCCGGTCAAGATGGACAAGGCGATCAAGATCCGTCCGAAGGACTGGACCTTCCGGCTTTCGCGTGCGAACCTCGCTCTCCAGACCGGAGATATGGCGACCTTCCATACGGAGAACGCCATCGCGGCGCACGAGAGCGTGAGAAACAAGGCGACCACGCTGGCCTTCTACACCCAGGACTACGCGGAACTCACAGTCATCGACAAGAAGCTCGGCGGAGGCACAGGCTCGGTGGCCAAGTACAAGAGTTACGC